>JADHXT010000054.1 GCA_016782825.1 Candidatus Brocadiia bacterium
TGCTGGACGAAGGGGTTGCGCGAGAAGAGCAGCTCGACGTCCATGACGTAGTAGTGTGGTGTCTCAACCAGACTGGCGACTATGCGGGCGAGCCCCGGAACGAGGTGGTTCGTAGTTCCGCCTTCAGGCGGGGTTGGTAGCCCCGCCTTTAGGCGGACAAGAAACAGGAAGAGGGAAGGCCGGTCCGCTTGAAAGCGGAACTACGAACCCCGCCTGAAGGCGGAACTACGAGCGAAGAGCTCCGCGGCGATGGCCTTGGCCGGCCCCTGTCGAAACACGTCGCCTCCACACCTGACGTGTTACACGTACCCGAATTCCCACCCCTTGCGCGGCACCCGCTTCACCAGGGCGTTGGCCTTGTCGCTGTTGGTGAACTTGCCTTCTCGGAAGTCGTAGGTGAGCTTCTCGCGGACGAGGTTGGCCACGTTGCCGACGAGCATGATCTCGGTGAGGCGCGCGGAGTAGTCGAAGTCTGCCGACGAGCGCTCGCCCGTGCGGACGGCATTGAGGAAATCGGCTTCGTGCCCCTTCGAGCGCGGCAGGACGGCCTTGGGCCTGCCGACTTCCTTCATGAAGGTCTCGGGGAAGAGCCGCGTGCCGTTCATCCACCAGCCCGAGACGGCCATGCCCTTGGTGCCGTAGTAGGCGCTGGGGTGCTTCGCGGCGGCCTTCACCCGCTCGGGGGCCACCGTCGGGGGTATCGGCTTGGCGTTGTAGTCGTTGTAGGTCCCGGAGCTCCACCGCATGATGCACGGCACCATGTCGCCGCGCTTGGGGAACTTCCAGGAGACGCGGACGGCGTGCGGCCAGTTCGTCGCATTCGGTTCCTCGCCCTCGCATTCCACCTCGCAGGTGTCGGCTTCGTAGAGCTTCAGCGCCCACACCGCGCCGTCGGCGTTATGGCAGAACCAGTCGCCCAACAGCCCCGTGCCGTAGTCGAGCCATCCGCGCCATCTGGCCGGAACGATGCCGGTGCGGTACTCCCGCTCCTTGACCGGGCCTTGCCACAGGTCCCAGTCCAGGCTCTCTGGCGCCTGGGCCGGCTTGCCGGGGTTGCGCGAGCCGTAGTCCATCTTCTGGTAGGGCGGCCGCACGTGGGCCTCGCTCACGTCGCCGAGGCTTCCCTGCCAGATCCACTCGCACAGCAGGCGGATGTGCTGGCCGGAGTGGCCCTGGTTGCCCATCTGCGTGGCGACCTTCTTCGCCTTGGCCAGCTCGCGCAGCTTGCGGGCCTCGTAGAGGTCGTGGCACAGGGGCTTCTCGCAGTAGACGGCAAGCCCGGCGTCGAGGGCGCGGATGGTGGCGGGGAAGTGATGGTGATCGGGCGTGGCCACCCAGGCGGCGTCGACCTTCTTCTGCTCGTCGAAGAGCTTGCGGTAGTCGGTGTAGATCTTCGCGTCGGCGAAATTCTTCTTGATCCTCTTGATCGAGCCGGCGGCGTGCTTGGAATCCACATCAGCCGCCGCGACGATCTGCTCGCGGGAGGCAACGTTGACGCCCTTGCCTCCCATGCCGCCGATGCCGATGCAGACGAAGCGGATCTTCTCATTGGCGGCGTACGTGCGGGCCATGGCCGCGGAGCCGACCAGCAGAGAGGCCGACGCTGCCGCGCCGGCGCGGAGAAGGTCTCGACGGGTGATTGGATTGCTCATGGTGATATGAGGCTCCTGGCGGTCCGTAACAGGGGTTCGCCGCAGGCGGTTCAACGTACGAACGCCGCACGGAGCGGCGCGCGGCCAATGTACACGGTACGCGGCCATTCTGCGTCTTCGCACGGCAGCCGCGTATTGCCGTTGCCAGCAGGCCGACTGCGAGCGACATCTTGAGGCTACCACGGACGGCCAACGCCCGTCAAACGCGGGGTGTCCGAATACTGGTCCCAGATTCCGCGCAGGCCAAGTCAACTGCGCGATCTGGGAGAATGAGATCCAGGTGAACGGCACCGCGAAGACCGTTCTGAAGGCGAGCGTGAGCAGCGTCTCGAGAGTCTCGTCCGGCAGGGGGACGTCAACTCGGGGGCCCCAGTGCCGGTCGCGGCTGATCGCATCGTCCAGGCCAAGGCACTCGCTGCCCAGCCCGAGGCGCCCGCAGGCCGCAAGCGCCAACACCTGTGGGCACACGTGCTCCATCGAGGGCCTGACGGCCTCCTCGAAGAACTCCCGCCCGAGCTCCAGGGCAGTGACGTTCCCGTGCTCGTTCGCGCTCATCACCGTCCCCTCTGTGGTTTCGCCCGAGCTCTTGTCAGTACCTGCCATAGTGTTCCGCCGTCCCGTACATGGCCACCACGTTCTCCGTCGGTGAGTTGTCCTGGAGCGCGTGGGTGGGTGCGAAGCAATAGCCGCCGCCGGGCATCATGATGTCCAGCGTGTCGCGACAGTAGTCCACCACGTCCTGCACGGCGCCGTAGGCCACCGGCCCCGCCGTCGAGATGCAGCCGTGGAACGCCAGGCGCCCGCCGAACGTCTCCTTGAGGTACGCGGGCGACATGTCTGTCGCTTCGGGCTGGAGCGTATCGACGACGTTCACGCCCATCTCGATGTAGTCCTCGTAGGCCCAACTGCTCGAGCCGCACGTGTGGATCATCACCGGCAGGTCGTAGGCCTTGGCCAGGTCGATGAACCTCTGGTGGCGCGGGCGGATGTGCTTGCGGAAGAGGTCCATGCTGATGATCGGCGCGATCTGCGTGCCCAGGTCCTCGCCAATCCACATGAAGTCGATCCCGCCCTGGGCGGCCTCGAGCACACGTCGGGCCACTTCGAGCTGGATCGCGAGCATGCGGTCGATCATCAGCAGGCCGGCGGGGTCGTCGGTGATGAGGTCCACAAACATCTGTCCCATCGAGCGGAGGAAGCCGGCGGTGTTCATGATGCACGCCAGACCCGCGCCGCCCACGTGGACGGCATAGCCCTCCAGCCGCTTGCACGCCTCGGCGACGCCGCTATAGTCGTGATCGTCGGGGGACGGCATGGGCCACTTGGCGACCGTCTCCTCGTCGGCGTCCCTGAGCGGGAAGTCGCAGTAGTCCCAGTAGCCGCCGCTGTCGTGGTCGACCCAACGGCGGTGGATCCCCCAGTTGTCCACCTTGCGGTCGCCGACATCCTCGTGCAGTCTCGCGCCAACGTAGGCGGCGCCGACGCCGCGGAAGTCGACGCCCAGACGCTGACGGAGACCCTCGCCGTCGTTCGGCTCCAGGCCGAAGTGGGACTTCAGTCGCCCATCGATGCCGGGGTTGGCCTGGTAGTTGATCGGCACGCGGTCGGCTTCGCAACTCGCGAAGGCCGTCAGCACGCGCTCCTTCGACGTCATGGTCTGTTGCGGCATGTGTCGGTCGTCCTTCGAGCGTTCGGCGCTTGGGGGTCTGACAGGACTCTAGCGGCCCGCTGGCGCCCCGTCAACAGATCGCGCGCTGGGCAGGGTCGGAGTCGCTGCCGACTTCGTGATGGCGTTCTCGGTAGAGCGTGATACCCGACGGGTGCTCGAAGTGTTGCCGAAACGCTTCGATCGGTTCGGACTTACGCTGCATCCGACGAAGACTCGGCTGGCGAAGTTCCTTCGGCCCGCACGGCACGAGTCGCTGACGCGACGCGGCCCCTCGCAGGGGGTCGAGAGCTTCGGAACCACTGCGACAGCGCTGACGGGAAGCAAATGGGATCGCGTCTGCCTCATGGGCTGCTGCTGAGCGTCAGGAGTGGCTCCTTGCGCGCGACGTGGGCTGACGGGTACGATTGTGCCGAGAGCTGATGGATGTGCTGCAAGGGGTCTTGAGACCATTCCCAGGGAAGGGGTGGACGCCATGCAGAAGGTCCTGGCTGCCACGAGCCTGATTGGCGTGCTTTGCGCCTGCACGGCGCTCTGCCATTCTGGCGAAGCGGCGTCCGTTGGCGAGCTGCCTCGCCCCGCGCATGAGCGGCCGTTCTTCATGCCTCCGCGCGAGCGCGCCCGCCTCCGCACGCAGATCCGGACACAGCCCTGGGCCAAGGCGGAGCGGGAGCGGATCCGCGCCATGGCAGCAAAGGGCGATGGCTTCTGGGCAGGGTTCCTCTATGCCCTGGAAGGCGGCCCCACTCACCTCCCGGCGGCCCGCGCCTACCTGATGAAGCACGGCCGGGCGAGAGCCCCACGGTATCGGCTGCTTTGCTCGAGTTCCCCGGCAGCGAACTGCACCTGGCGTTCCAGTTCAGTCCCCGGTGTCCGTGACCTTCCGGGGTGCCGGGCTTGAGTTCCGCATCGGGGCGCTCAACCGCGAGCACTGGCAGCTTGGCTTCTGCAAGGCCGAGAGCTTTGACGCGTGGCGGGGGAGCAGGTAGGCGCCGTCACGCGGCGGCAACCGCTGGCTGCTGCCCCGAGGTTCTGCAACCGTTGTGGAGCATTCCCATGCACCCGATCTCCCGCGATGCCGTGCGTTCGTGCCCGCTGACCGCCCTCGCGGGCTTCCTGTGCGTCATGGTGGTGATGATGGCGAAGGGCGCTGCCGCGGCGGGCGACGAAGGCCGCCGCAACCGCACGCTTGCGGACAGCCTTCGCGCTCTCGACACCCAGGTGCTGCCGCCGGCGAGGCGGGAATCCGCTGCGAACATGGTGCCCGATGACCTCGACCGTCGTCTGCGGGCGGCCGACCAGCGGAGCACGGCGGAGTGGCGGGCGATCGAGACCCGCGAGCAGTGGGCGCAGTTCCGCGCCGCGAAGCTGGCGCGCCTCCGCCAGGCCATCCGGCTCCGCCGCGGGGTGCCCGACAGGCCGAGACTGCGCGTCAGCGGCACTGTCGAGGGCGACGGATACCGCATCAAGAATCTCGTGTTCGAGAGCCGACCACGCCTGTGGGTGACGGCCAACCTCTACGTGCCCGCCGAGCCCACGGACTCGATGCCGGGGCTTCTGATCTGCCACAGCCATCACACGCCGAAGGAGCACGGCGAGCTCCAGGACATGGGGATGACGTGGGCTCGCGCGGGATGCCTCGTGCTCGTGCCCGATATGCTGGGCCACGGCGAGCGACGCCAGCATCCGTTCGTCACCGCGGCCGACTACCGCGAGCCCTACCGTGTGGGCCGGCAGGACTACTACTTCCGCTACGACGTGGGCATGCAGCTCCACCTGGCGGGCGAGACGCTGATGGGCTGGTTCGTCCACGACCTTCGGTGCTGCGTGAGCGTGCTGCTTGCCCGGCCTGGCGTCGACCCAAAGCGGATCATCCTCCTTGGCGCGGTGGCCGGCGGCGGGGACCCGGCGGCGGTCGCGGCGGCGTTGGATGAGCGGGTCGCCGGGGCGGTCGTGTTCAACTTCGGCGGCGCCGAGCCCGAATCGCCCTGTCCGCTGCCCGAGGATGCCGAGGTCTCGTCCAACTACGCAGGCAGCGGCAGCTTCGAGTCGACCCGCAACCTGGCCCGGTCAGCCCGTGACGGCTTCCTGCCGTGGACGATCGTCGGCGCCGTCGCGCCCAGGCCGCTGGTCTACGCCCACGAGTTTGCCTGGGACCGGCCCCGCGACCCCGTGTGGAAGCGGCTCCAACGGATCTGGGGCTTCTATGAGGCGAGCGACAGGCTGGCTGCGACCCGAGGCCGGGGCTCGGTCAAGGGGCGGCCGCCTGAGTCGACCCACTGCACGCACATTGGCCGGGTGCATCGCCGATTGCTGCACCCCATCCTCGCGCGCGGGTTCCGCATCTCGGCGACGGAAAGCGACGAGTACACGGGCCGGCTCGAGCCCGAGACGCTCCGCTGCATGACGCCCGATCTCGCCGAGGAGCTGAAGCCTGCGCGGCTCTGCGATCTGCTGCCCTGCATTGCAGGGCGCCGTGTCGCTGCGGCGCGCGGACGCCGCGCGCGGCTATCGCAGAGCGCTCTGCGCGAGGAGCTTCGCAGGGCATGGAGTGCGGTCCTGGGTTCCGTGGGGCCTCCTGCATCGCCGAGCGCCGTCGAACGAGGCCGCGAGCAGCGTGAGGGGGTGACCGTGCTTCGGTTGCTCCTCGACTCCGAGCCGGGGATCCCGCTGCCGCTGGTCCTTCTGGTGCCTGAGGCGAAGCGGGGACGCCGGGCGCCTGTGGTCGTCGCCGTCGCCCATGCGGGGAAGGACGAGCTGCTGAGGCATCGGGCCGAGGCCATCGCAGGGCTGCTGCTCGGCGGCGTGGCCGTGTGCCTGCCCGACCTGCGAGGGCTGGGCGAGACGGAGCCGCGGGGCTCGCGCGAGCTGTGGGGCGCGATCACAGCCCAGTCGTCCACGGAGCTGATGCTGGGCGGGACCTGCGTCGGCGCACGCCTGCGGGACCTGCGAGCCGTGCTCGCCCACCTGCGCGGCCGCGACGACGTGGACCCCACGCGCATCGCGCTGTGGGGCGACTCGCTCGCAGCCGCGAACCCCGCCGAGACCGACTTCCGCATCCCGAGGCATGTGGATGACCGCCCGAAGCGCCTGGAGCCGCTCGGCGGGCTCCTCGCGCTCTTGGGAGCGCTCTACGAGGACGGCGTCGCCGCAGTGTGTGTGCTCGGAGGCCTGAGCGACTTCCAGTCGGTCCTGCGCCATCAGGCCGTCCTCATCTCACACGACGTGGCGATCCCCGGCGCCGTGGAGACGGGCGACCTGCCCGATCTGGCTGGAGCATTGGCTCCGCGGCCTCTGCGGTTGGCCGGCCTGGTGGACGGGCTGAATCGCACACTGTCTCGATCTGACGTGGCCCGGGCATATGGCCGGGCGATCCAGCGGTACCGCGACGCCGAGGCATCGGACAAGCTCGTCATCGATGCGGCGCGAAGCCCCTCGATCCAGTGGCTGTTGCGTCGGCTTCGCGGCAATTGAGCGTCGGTCACGTTGGGGTTGAGCCTCTTCGAGATGCACCGCGTCGTTGCCGAGCGCTTCCTCAAACCAGGCGAGGACATGCACTGGTGGTGCCAACGCCGCAGCCAGGCGGCGCGCGGCCACACCCTACAACGAGATGATGATCAAGGGCAGCCGCCTCGCGCTGTCGAGCTGCACCCCGGCCGGCGTGGCGCCGCACTGGCAGATCTGGATCGAGCCGCTCCTCGGCTGGCTCCTCTTCATCGCCGCGCTGTGGCTGGCGGCGCTCTGCCTTGTGGCCGTCCTGCGGCGTCAGTGGGTCGAGCGCGAGCGGCTGGCGTTCCCGTCTATTCGTCGATGGGGCAGGTCGCCTCGGCTTGCCAGGCGAAGGCGATCTCGGGATCGGGGATGCGACTGCCAGGGCCGCCGCTGTCACTGTTGCCGTAGCGGCCGACCCGCGCGATCCGGTTGGGTCGACGGCGCCGTCCTTCGCAGGCATACCTTGACGCCCCGCAGGGCGGTGCTAGAATGCCACTTGGCTACCGGGCCATTCCCGCCCGCTTCTGAGACGCTGCTCCGGTAGCGCGCAGGATGCCATCGCACCGGCGGACCCACGAGGTCAGAGAACGCGCACGATCGCGCGAGCCCCAGGAGGCCATAGGTGATGAGGTGCCGCGAGCTGCTGACCGCCACGCTTGTGGGAGTCGTGCTGAGCGTCCAGGCGCTCGACGCGTCTGCGGCCGAAGCGTTGCCGATCATCCCCGGTGCCGCAGGCTTTGGCATGGAGACGCCCGCCGGCAGCGGGCGGCACCTCGATGTGCCAAAGACCAGGGTCATCCGGGTGACGAACCTGAAGCCCGACGGCCCCGGCTCCTTGAGAGCGGCGCTGGAGGCCGAGGGGCCACGGGTCGTGGTCTTCGAGGTCTCGGGCAACATCGACTTCACGCCGTATGGCGACTTGAGCGTCAAGCACCCGTATGTCACCGTGGCCGGTCACACGGCGCCCTCGCCGGGGATCACGCTGAAGGGCTGCCAGGTGCAGGTGCGCACCCACGACGTGGTGATCCAGCACATTCGCATCCGCGTCGGCGACCTGCTCGACCCCGAGCGCCCACTCCGCAACAAAGCCGGGTGGACGCAGTGGAGCGAACGCGACTGCATGAAGGTGGGCGGCGACCGGGTCGTCATCGACCACTGTTCGCTCAGTTGGGCGACCGACGAGAACGTGCAGACCCGCGGGAACGACCTGACCTTCCGTCACTGCATCTTCAGCGAGGCGCTCGACAGCGCGAAGCACCACAAGGGCGGCCACTCCAGGGGACTGCTCATCATGAACCAAGGCCCCGCCAATACGCGGAGGGAGGGTCAGCGGGTTGCGGTCATCGGCAATCTCTTCGCGCACAACAAGGGGCGCAACCCCACCGTGAACGGCGGGGCCGAAGCGGTGATCGCGAACAACCTTGTCGACGACGCCCATTTCGCAATGAAGGGCGACTGCACCGCGAGGCGAGGGCACCAGTTGATCAGCGCCATGGGCAACGTCGTCAAGCGGACCCGCTACCCCGTCGTCGCGAGGGCCATGCATCCCGAGACCCGCTACTACTTCGCTCCGGACAACGTCTTCAACGGTAGGACCTTCGATTCCGTCGCCGATGTGTGGAAGGAGGTCTTCATGCCCTTCAAGCCAGGGGTGGCCCAGGCCAGCCGAGCGGCCAAGGCGCCGATCGCCGTGCCCGGCCTAACCGTCAAGCCGGCGGCCGAGGTAGAGGAGTGGGTGCTCGCCAATGCCGGCGCGCGCCCCGCAGACCGCGATCCGGTCGACGCGCGCGTAGTCAAGTCGGTTCGTGAGCAGACCGGTTCCATCCTCGCCAGCCAGAAGGATGTCGGCGGCTGGCCGGAACTCGAGGAGAATCACCGCGCTTTGGCGCCGCCCGAAGACCCGAACAAGGACGACGACAGAGACGGCTATACAAACCTGGAAGAGTGGCTTCACGCCTTCGCCGCGGACGTGGAAGGGAGAAGATGAGAGCCTTTCCTCGGGCCTTCCGCCTCCTGTCGCCGCCGGTTCACTGAGTTCCCGTCGCCCACGTGGGTTGGACGACGAGGGATGCGAGTAGGCCACCAGAAGTTCCCACCCTTCCCGGCGACCATCCCGACCGCTACGACGCCCGACGAAGCCAAGGCCAAATGCCCAACGAGTTCCTGGACTGGGTCGAGAGGCATTGGAGTCATGCTGTTTCATCGATGGTGAGCAGCCCAGCGACTCGGCGCCTGCACCAGCACCGTCAGCAAATGGAGACGTCACGGTCTGCTCCGTGCATACCGCTTCAATGGCAAGCCCGAGTATCTCTACGGCCCCCCTGGCCCGGACGCCCCCGTCAAGAGCCAGGGCCGGAGACTCTCGGATCGGCATCGTCCCCGCCAGCTTTACTGTGGAACTCCCAATGAGGTGCAGTATGGGACATAGCCCTTGAGGTCTGGATCGAGCGCCAGCGCTCGATCGAGCTTCTCGAGGGCCTCGGCGCGGCGCCCGAGTCGCGCGAGGGTCGCGCCCCAATCGGCGTAGGAGAGCGCGTGTCGGGGGTCGACCTTCACGGCATCGGCGAAGGCCGCGCACGCGGCGTCGAGCTTCCCCTGCCCGGCGAGCGCGACCCCGAGCGAGTGGTGGGATGCCGCCCGCGTCGCGTCGAGCTTGACGGATTGCCTGCACTTCTCGACGGCCTCGTCGTGGCGGCCGAGACGGGCGAGCGCCCACCCCCAGTTGTTGAGCACCCGCGCGTCCTTGGGATTGAGGCGCACGGCCTTGGCATACTTCTCGCAGGCCTCGGCGTGCTTGCCCATCTGGGCGAGGGTGTAGCCCCAGCCGCCGTAGGTGCGGCCGCTTTGGGGGTCGAAGAGCGCGGCCTTGGCGTACTTGCGGTCGGCCTCGGCGAACTGCCCGAGCCGCGTCAGCGAGCCGCCCCACCCCGCATAGGCTTCGGCGAACCGCCGGTGATGCTCGGTGGCCTTGGCAAACTTCTCGCAGGCCTCGGCGTGTCGGCCGAGCCGCGTGAGGGCGTAGGCCCAGGCATACCAGCCGTCGGCGAAGGCCGGCGCGAGCTCCGTCGCGCGGGCCGCCTTGGCGGCGGCTTCGCCGTAGCGGCGCAAGCGATTGAGCGCGAAGGCCCAGCGGATGTTGGCCTCGCCGTGTTGGGGGTCGATGGCCACCACGTCGGCGTGGCGTGCGCACGCGGCGTCGTAGCGGGCGAGCTTGTGGAGCGCGGCGCCCCACAGGGCATGTGCCTCGGCGTCGCGAGGATTGATCTCGACGGCGCGGGCAAATCGCTCGCAGGCCTCGCGGTGGCGGCCCCGCTGCGACAGGATCGCTCCCCAGACGTGGTAGACGATGCCCAGCGCCCTGGGATTGGGCAGCGCCATGCAGTGGATGCCGCCCGCGACGCGGCCGCGGCGGTGCTGGATGGGATCGTCGACGTTGCGGATCTCGCCCCGCTCCGTCGTCTCGATGTTGAAGCGGTCGGGGCCGTGCTCGTAGCGCACGAGCACGTGGGACGGCCACGTGACCAGGTGGATCGGCATCCGCAGCCGCCGAGCCGCGGCCAGGTAGATGAGCGAGAGCGGCACGCAGTCGCCCTGCTTGCGGGCGAGCACCTGGTCGAGCCGCTTCACGCCCTTGCGATACGTGTAGCCCTCGGCCCCGAACAGCCGCCGCCCAATCCGCCGCACCCGCTCCCGTGCCGATCCCTCGGTCCCTGCGGCCTCTGCCAGTCGGTCGACCAGCGCGTCGAGGCGACGGCGGCAGACGTCGGCGTCGGCCTCGGGGTTGAGCGCCACGGCCATCCGCAGCGCCTCGCCCGCCACGTCGACCTCGTCATCGCTCACCACCCGCACGCGGTCCCGCTCGATCCATTCTCGGCGGAGGGCCTCGCCGTCGGACACGCAGATCCGCACGCGGCCGTCCTCGGCCGCCACCACGCCAAAGCGTCGCCCCTTCGCCACCGTCGCCCCGCCGTCGCCCACGGGAGTCTCGTCGGCGGCGATCTCCACGGTCACCAGCGTCCGCCCCGAGACGAGCGCCCGATCGAACGGCGACTCCTTCTCGCCGGCCGCCCCCCCCCATGCGGTGGCGGCCAGGATCAGCGCGACCGTCTGTCGTCGATAGGTGCTCACGTGAGCCTATTGTACCCCAACCGAGCGGGATGACACACCACATTCGTGCGTCCGGGAGCGACGCGCATCCCCGCCCGCGGGCGGCCTCTCGGAAGGGCTCGTGGTCTTGCCCGAGCGGCGTGCGGCGAACTCCGCCGAGGAGCGAGGAGATGTGGATATGCGCATATGCGCATATACGCATATCCGGATATCCGGATATCCGGATATGCATATACCACGCATCACACGCTGTCCCATCACCCCTGGAGCGCTTCTCCTCCTCAGGGGGCACGCAGCGCATCTCACGCAATCCTGACGTCCCCCTCGTGCGCGCCTGATGCGGCGGGTGTAGGGTGGTGGCAGTCAGCCACGGGCTGGCCCCGTCGGCGGATCGCGTCACGCGGGCCGCCGCCCCGGCGAATAGCCACAGGACAGGGGCGCGCAGCGTCCCAATTGACGCAAGGGACGATTCAGGTACAATCCGCTGCCCATACCCTGTGCGAAAGGAGGGCCGGATAGATGGTGAGGCATGGGATACTCGTCGGGCTGCTGGCTCTGGCCGCGGCCGTCCCGCTGAGGGCGGGCGAAGGGGCGAGCCGGGCCGAAGTCGAGACGCTGCGCCGGCAGCTTCGCGAGCAGCAGGCGCGCCTCGACGCCCTCGAGGGCCTCCTGCGCGGCACCATCGCCAAGGACGTGGCGGCCCTCCGCAAGGAGGTCGACGCCGTCGGCGCGCGGGCCAACGCCAGGCCCTTCGCCTCGTGGGCCGAGAAGGTCAAGTTCAACGGCGACTTCCGCTACCGCCACGAGTGGACCGACGACGAGGACAAGAGCCGCGAGCGCGCGCGGCACCGCGTGCGGCTCCGACTCGGCCTCGAGGCCCATCCGACCGAGGACCTGGACCTCTACGTGCGGCTGGTCACCGGCGGCGACAACCCCCGCGGCACCAACCAGACCCTCGATGGCGCCTTCTCGAGCAAAGACCTGATGCTCGACCGGGCCTACGTCGACTGGCATCCCGCCTCGCTCCAGGGCGTGCACCTGCTCGCGGGCAAGATGGCCCAGCCCTGGCGCCACCCGGGCAGCAGCCAGCTCATCTGGGACAGCGACATCAGCCCGGAGGGCCTCGCAGCCACCTCCGAGACCCCCATCACCGAGACCACCAGGGCCTTCGCCACCGTCGGGTCCTTCTGGGTGGACGAGTCCTCGAGCGACGAGGACATCCTGTTGTGGGCCTGCCAGGTCGGCGTCACCCACGAGATCGCCGAGGCCGCGAAGTTCACCCTCGGCGGCAGCTACTTCCACTACCACAACCTCCAGGGCCGCACCCCCCTCTTCGACCCGACGACCGGCTACGGCAACACCACCCAGACCGTGACGAAGACCACGACCCTGGACTGCACGGCCGGCGGCGACCCCGTCATCTGTACCGAGGAGAGCGAGGTTTACACCCAGGGCTACCGCCTGTGGGAGTTCTTCTGCGTGTTCGAGACCACGGCCGCCGGCCTGCCCATGGCCCTCTACGGCGACTACGTGAACAACACGGCGGCCACGAGCGGGCAGGACACCGGCTGGCTCGTCGGCTGCACGCTCGGCACAGCCAAGGCCCCCGGCACGTGGCAGCTCGACTACAACTACCGCCGGGTCGAGAACGACGCGGTCATCGGCGCCTTCACCGAAAGCGACTTCCACGGCGGCCGCACCGGCGGCGAGGGCCACAAGGTCACCGCCGCCTACCAAGTCAACAAGGCCGCCCAGGTCGCCCTGACCTACTTCCTCAGCAACGACGAGGACGAGTCCGCCAACAACGACAACTACCGCAAGCTCCAGGTCGACTTCAAGGTGAAGTTCTGAGCGACGCGGGTCGCGGGAACGCAAGACGGCCGGTCGCCCCAACTGGGGCGGCCGGCCTGTCTCTTGGCCCTCGAGCGCCGGCGACGTGGGTAACTGGATGGATGGAGGATTGGATGGGTGGATGAGTGGATGAAGACCGCGACGGGTGGCGTCCCTCCTCTCCCATTCGTCCATTCATCCACCCATCCAATCCGCCAGTTCCGTCCTCCTTGAATCGCCCACATGCCGCCCCTATAATGGGCCGCGACTTCGTCTTCTGGCGAGGAGCCGATCCATGCCCTTCTTGCTCGCCGCCGGCGCCGGACTGGCGTCCTACCTGCTGGGAGCCGTGCCCTTCGGCCTGCTGGCCGGGCTGCTCAAGGGCATCGACATCCGCCAGCAGGGCAGCGGCAACATCGGCGCCACCAACGCCATGCGGGTGCTCGGCAAGCCCGTCGGCATCCTGGTCCACGCCCTCGACATCGGCAAGGGCTTCGCTGCCTCCTTCGTGCTCGCCGGCGTCTTCTGCGGCTGGGACGACGCCCTCCGGGCGACCTTCGGCATCGTGTGCGGCTGCGCGGCCATCCTCGGCCACGTGTTTCCCGTCTACCTGAAGTTCCGCGGCGGCAAGGGCATGGCAACCAGCCTCGGCGTCTTCCTCGGCCTCGCGTGGTTGCCCACCCTCATCGCGGCCATCCTCTGGCTCGTCGTACGGCAGATCACCCGCTACGTTTCCGTCGCCTCCATGGTCTCGGTCAGCTCGATA
>JADHXT010000055.1 GCA_016782825.1 Candidatus Brocadiia bacterium
GCCCCAACTCCAGAGCCGTTTGTGGAGCTCGGCGAAACTCGGGTCCCGAGTGGGCCCGTCGCTCACGAAAACAAGCGCCTGTGCCGCTGGCGGTCGGCCATCGCGTCCGGCCTCGAAGAACACGGCGGTAGCGCCGTAGTCTTCGGCCTTCTCCATCACCGCCACTTCCTCAGGAGGCCGAGTGTTCTTGCGGTAACCCTCCACCGGCACGAGGCCACCCACAGGGGCCCTGTTGGCCTCCTTGCGTAGGCCCATCAGCCATTCTACCGTGTTGCTCATCAGCAAGATCAGCTTCATCATCACCGCCCCACGATACAGTACTTCCTGCTTTGCATGACTGTAGCGTAGCATTGCGCGGCAAAGCGTGTCAAGAGCCGACCTGCGCCGTTCTTGATTCCTCGGGGGGCGCGGGGTAGGATTTGGGGGCCGAACGCTGTCCGGTCCCCCTCTGACGCAGGAGATTCCACTTGCCCAAACGTGCACGACGCGAGACTGGCTCCTTCGGACGCGCCGCCTGCCTGGTGGCCGCGGCGCTGCTGTTCGGCCAGGCGCCGCTGCGCGCCGCCGAGACGCCTGTCGGAAAGCTCGTGGCCTCGAAGGCGCCCGGCTGGCCGCAATGGCGCGGGCCGCTGCGCAACGGCATCTCCGACGAGACGGGCCTCCTTCAGTCGTGGCCCGAGGGCGGGCCGAAGGTGCTCTGGACCGTGGACGGCCTCGGGCGAGGCTACTCGTCTCCCATTGTGACCGGCGACGTGCTCACCATCACGGGCGACGTGGGGAACGAGCTGCGCATCTTCGCCTTCGGCCTCGAGGGCAAGCCCAAGTGGCAGGCGGCGAACGGCGGGGCGTGGAAGCGCTCGTGGCCGGGCTGCCGTTCGAGCTGCACGTACGACGCCGGCCGCCTGTTCGTGATGAACGCGCTCGGCCGCGTGGCGTGCCTGGACCCCGCGACGGGCAAGGAGATCTGGGCGACGAACATCCTCGAGCGCTTCGGCGGCAAGTTCGGCACGTGGGGCCTGGCCGAGGGCCTTCTCGTGGATGGCCGCCGCGTGATCGTCACGCCAGTGGGCTCCAAGGCGCTGATGGCCGCCCTCGACCGGGACACTGGCGCCACGCTGTGGGCCACCGAGCCCATCGCCGGCGACGCGCCAGGCTACGCCTCGCCCATCCTCTTCGAGATGGCGGGCCGGCGGCAGATCGTGTCGTACTCATCCCGCTACGCCTTCGGCGTGGACGCCGCCAGCGGCAAGCTGCTGTGGAAGGCGCGGTGGGCCACGGGCAGCGGGCTCATCGGCCCCATGCCCGTGCTCGATGGCGACGGCATCCTGGCGAGCGGCTCGACCAAGGACGGCGGCGTGCTGATGCGCCTCCGCCTGCGGCCCACGACGGGCGGCGTGGCGGCCGAGCGGGTGTGGACCGCGCCGCTGGACGACCTGCACGGCACGTCGGTGCTCCTCGACGGCCGCCTCTACGGCTCGGGGCACGAGACGCACAAGGCTTGGGCCTGCGTGGACTCCCAGACGGGCAAGATCCTCTACGCGGCCAGCCACATGGTGAAGGGTTCGGTGGTATATGCCGACCGACGGCTCTACTGCCTGAGTGAGGATGGCGTGATGCGGCTGGTCGAGCCCACCGCCACCGCCCTCGAGACCCGCGGCGAGTTCCGGCTGGTGAAGACGCACAAGCGCGACGTGTGGTCCCACCCCGTCGTGTGCGGCGGCCGCCTCTACCTGCGCTATCACGACAAGCTGTGGTGCTACGACATCCGGAGGTAGGCCGCCAGGCGGTGCACCCCCTCAGAAGCGTCGGAGAGATGAAGCCATGAGTCACACGCGGTTGCTCGTTCTCGCCCTGCTGTCGCTCGCGTGCCGTGGTGTGCTGGCGGCAGGCCCCGCAGCCCGCCCTGCGGCCATGACGCCCGAGGAGGCGCGTGCTATGAGGATCGACAAGATGGAGAAGATCGCCGACCTGGCGCTCGTGCCGCCCAAGCTCAACACCAGTCCCCTTCCCCAGTACGACTACGACCAGCTCGACTACGGGATGACCATCGGCATGGAGCGCACGCCGAAGGGTCGCCTCTGGGCCTGCTGGGTGGCCGGCGGCGACAGCCCGAAGGCCTTCTTCGTCCTCGCCACCAGCGATGACGACGGCGAGACGTGGTCGAAGCCGTGCCTCGTCGTCGACTCGCACTCGAAGAAGCTGCCGCGGGACCGCAGCATCCTGGTGGGGAACCTGTGGACCGACCCGCTGGGCCGGCTGTGGCTCTTCTTCGACCAGTCCATGGACATGTTCGACGGCCGCGCCGGCGTGTGGGCCGCGCGGTGCGACAACCCCGACGCGGCGAAGCCGGCGTGGCCGGCGCCGCAGCGCCTCTGGCACGGCGTGATGCTCAACAAGCCCACCGTGCTCTCCACCGGCGAGTGGCTGCTGCCCATCTCGCTCGACCAACGCGGCGGCTTCGGCCCCTTCAAGGGCACCTTCGCCGAGCTGGACCCGCTCCGCGGCGCCAACGTCTTCGCCTCGACCGACCAGGGCGCCACGTGGCAGCGCCGCGGCTGCGTGACCTTCCCGAAGCCAGACTGGCACGAGCACATGATCGTCGAGCGCAAGGACGGCACGCTCTGGATGCTGGCCCGCACCGCCAAGGGCGTGATGCAGAGCACCTCGACGGATCGCGGCAAGACGTGGGCAGCCCCCTCGGCGCCGAAGGGCATCGTCCATCCCGTGGCGCGGTTTCACGTGCGGCGGCTGGCCTCGGGCCGGCTCCTCATGGTCAAGCACGGCGACACGATGGACACACACAAGGGCCGCAGCAAGCTCAAGGCGTTTCTCTCGGAGGACGACGGGCGGACGTGGACAGGCGGGCTCATGCTCGACGAGCGCGGCGGCGTCTCCTACCCCGACGGCTTCCAGGCGCCGGGCGGCACGATCTACATCTCGTACGACCGCAACCGTGCCACCGACGGCGAGATTCTCCTCGCGCGCTTCACCGAGGCCGATGTGCTTCAGGGCCGGCTCGCCGGCCCCAGGTCGCGGCTTCGCATGCTCATCAGCCGCCCGCTGAAGAACCGCAAGTAGGCGCGCAGGCCGCCTCAGAAGCGCTTGGTGTAGGCGTGGCAGTAGGGCTGCTTGCCCGTCTTCTGGTAGTAGTCCTGGTGGGTGTCTTCGGCGGGCCAGAACTTGCCGGCAGGCACCACCTGGGTAGCGACGGCGTGGCCCTTGGCCTCGAGCAGGCCGATGAGCTTCTCGGCGCTCTGCTTCTGCTCCATGTCCACGTAGAAGATGGCGGAGCGATACTGGTCGCCCACGTCGGGACCCTGGCGATTGACCTGGGTGGGGTCGTGGGTCTCGAAGAAGAGCTTGGCGAGTGCCTCGTAGGTGGTCTTGGCCGGGTCGTAGATCACCTCGACGGCTTCGGCGTGGCCTGTGCCCTTGGTGCACACCTCGCGGTAGGTGGGGCTGGCGGCGTGCCCGCCGGTGTAGCCCACCGTGGTGGAGAGCACGCCGGGCGCCTTCTTGAGCATGTGCTCGGTGCCCCAGAAGCAGCCGGAGGCGAAGACGGCGCGCCGAGTCTTGCCCTCCGTCTTGGCGGGGACGAACCGGAGGGAGACCGAGTTGACGCAGTGGCGTGTGTTCTTGGGCGTGAAGCCCTCGCCCTGGAACACGTGGCCCAGGTGGCCGCTGCACCGGGCGCAGACGATCTCGACGCGCCGGCCGTCCGGGTCGGGCCGCCGCTCGACGGCCCCCTTGATCTCGTCGTCGAAGCTCGGCCAGCCGCAGTGCGAGCGGAACTTGGTGGTCGACTCGTAGAGCGGCGCGTTGCATCGCTTGCACAGATACGCTCCCGCCTCGAAGTGCTTGTCGTACTCGCCCGAGGAGGGAGGCTCGGTGCCACGGCGGACGATCACGTCTTCCTCGGCGCGGGTCAGCTTGTTGAACGGCATCTTCTTCTCCTCGGACGGGCCCCCGGGAGCGCCGGCCGACCGCACGGTCGGGGTCAGGGCGACGACCGCCAGTATAGCGGCGGCGGCAGCAAGGACAAGGGGAGGGGTGAGCTTCATCAGTGGGGCTCCTTTCCGTCGCTCCGTCCGGCACTCGCCGTGGCAAGGGGGAGCGGAAGCGTCTCCTCCCATTATACACCCCCGGCGGCGCGCCGGGCCGACAAGCCCGTGTGGCTCACGGAGCTGACGAGGCCCGACCAGCCACCCTCGATGGAACGCCGTCCGTGCCTGTGCTATGATGTCGGCCACAAGTTCAGGCCGTCCTCTCCACCCTGTCCAGGAGGTTACGCCGCGATGACACACCGCCGTCTGCGTTGCACCGCCGCCGTCGTCGTTCTGCTCTGCGCCGCCGTTGGAGGCCAGGCCCTGGCCGCCGACGACGGCTGGGCCGACCTGTTCAACGGCAAGGATCTGAGCCACTGGGACGTGCTGAAGTGCGAGGCCGAGATTCAGGACGGCGCGCTGCTGCTCAAGGCCGGCAACGGCCTGGTGCAGACCAAGCAGCAGTATGCCAACTTCGTGCTCGACTTCGAGTGGAAGGCGCTCAAGCCCGACAAGTGGGACTCCGGCGTCTACTTCCGCTACACCAGTGTGCCGAAGGGCCGCCCCTGGCCGGGCCGCTACCAGACCAACATCCGCCAGGGGATGGAAGGCAACGTGGGCAGCCTGAAGGGCGCCCGCAGCAAGGGCCTCACCAAGGCCGGCGAGTGGAACCGCTTCGTCCTCACCGTGGACGGCACGAAGGCGGCGCTGGAGATCAACGGCAAGCCGGCGTGGAAGGCCGACGGCCTGAAGGTGCCCAAGGGCTTCATCTCGCTCCAGGCCGAGGTGCCGCAGGGCGGCCAGTTCCTCTTCCGCAACGTGCGGATCAAAGTGCTGCCGTAGCCCCGCTGCCCGCCCATCGAGGTCCGCCATGCGCCGCGTGCTGCCAGTCCCCCTCGCCTTTTTCCTGCTGCTCGTCGCCTCGCCGGCCCGTGCCGACTGGCCGGACTACCGTGGCCCCACCGGCGACGGCCACGCGGCACCCGCCAAAGACGGCAAGCCCCACGGCCTGCCGCTCCGCTGGAGCGAGACCGAAAACGTGAAGTGGAAGACGGCCATCCCCCACCGCGGCTGGTCCACGCCCGTGGTGCTCGACGGCCAGGTGTGGCTCACCACGGCCACGACCCAGGGCAACGACTTCTTCGCCATCTGCGTGGACGCGGCCACGGGCAAGGTGCTCTTCAACAAGCGGCTCTTCCATTCGGACAGCCCCGAGCCGCTGAGCAACCAGGTGAACTGCTACGCCTCGCCGTCGCCCGTCATCGAGCCCGGCCGCGCGTACGTGAGCTTCGGCAGCTACGGCACGGCGTGTCTCGACACGGCAACCTTCAAGACGCTCTGGACGCGCACCGACCTCCAGTGCCGCCACTACCGCGGCCCCGGCTCGTCGCCCATCCTCTTCGGGAACCTGCTTGTCCTCAGCTTCGACGGCGTGGACGTGCAATACACCGTCGCCCTCGACAAGACCACCGGCCGCACCGTGTGGAACACCCCCCGCTCCACCGAGTGGAAAGACCTCGATGCCAAGGGCCAGCCCTTCCGCGAGGGCGACTTCCGCAAGGCCTTCGGCACACCCCTCGTCATCCGGACCGACCGCGGGCCCCAGATGATCAGCCTCGGCTCCAAGGCCACCTTCGCCTACGACCCCCGCACCGGCAAGGAGATCTGGAACACCCACCACGCGGCCCACACCAGCGTGGTGCGGGCCGTCTTTGGCGAGGGCCTCGCCTACACCACCACCGGCCACGGCCGCACCGAGCTGTGGGCCATCCGTGTGGACGGCCAGGGCGACGTGACCGACACCCACGTGGCGTGGAGGATGCGCAAGGACGTGCCCACCACGCCCTCGCCGCTGTTGGTGGACGGCCTGCTCTACGTCGTCAGCAACCAGGGCGCCCTCACGTGCCTCGACGCCGCCACGGGGAAGACCGTGTGGCGGGAGCGCCTCGGCGGCAGCTACATCGCCTCGCCCATCTACGCCGACGGACGGCTCTACTTCTTCAGCACCCAGGGCAAGGCCACCGTGCTCCGGCCCGGCCGCACCTTCGACGTGCTCGCCACCAGCCGCCTCGCCGACGGCTTCATGGCCTCCCCCGCCACCTCGGGCCGCGCCCTGTTCCTCCGCACCAAGACCCACCTCTACCGCATCGAGGCCCCCGCCGCCGGCAAATGACCGAGGCCGCGCCGATGAACCTCCTCCTCATTTCATCCGACCAGCACCGGTATGATTGCGTGGGCGCCAATGGGCATCCGCTGCTGAAGACGCCCCATCTCGACCGCCTGGCCGCCGAGGGGGTGAACTTCTCTCACGCCTTTTGCCCCATCCCGCTGTGCGTGCCCGGCCGCGCCAGCTTCCTCACCGGCACGTGGCCCACGCGCCATCTCTCCATCGCCAACTGGGATACCGAGGCCCCCCGCCCGCTCCGCCGCGACCTGCCCACCTGGAGCCAATGCCTCCACGATGCCGGCTATCGGCTCGGCTACATTGCCAAGTGGCACGTGGACAAAGACCGCGACCCGACCCACTTCGGCTTCGACGAATACGTGCCCGAAGGCCACTACTTCCGCTGGCGCGAGGAGCATGGCCTGCCGCCCGTGCCGCGCGAACAGGGCTGGCTCGGCGAGGCCGACCCGCACATCACACCCGAGCAGCACAAGCTCGGATGGGGCGCCGACCACGCCATCCGCATGCTCGAAGAGCGCGCCCGCGACGGCAGGCCCTTCGTCGTGCGCTGGGACCCTACCGAACCGCATCTGCCCAACCGCCCGTGCGAGCCGTTCGCCTCCATGTACCCGCCCGAAAGCATCCTGCCGTGGCCCAGCTTCGGCGACCGCTTCGAGGGCAAGCCCTACATTCAGCAGCAGCAGCTCCGCACCTGGGGCCTCGACGGCTGGACGTGGCAGCAGTGGGCACCCATCGTGAGCCGCTACTTGGGCGAGATCAGCCTGCTCGACGCGCAGATCGGCCGCATCCTCGATGCCCTCGACCGCCTGGGCCTCGCCGACGATACCCTGGTGGTCTACACTACCGACCACGGCGACATGTGCGGCGGACACGGGATGATCGACAAGCACTTCGTCCTGTACGACGATGTGGTGCGGGTGCCGCTCATCGTCCGCCTGCCCGGCCAGACGCGACGCGGCCGCACGTGCGACGCCTTCGTGTCGAACCTGCTCGACCTCGCCACCACGTTCCTCGACCTGGCCGGCCTGCCCATCCCCGACACCTTCCAGGGGCAGAGTCTGGCGCCCATCCTCCGCGGCGATGCCGATGACACGGGCCGCGAGGATATCTTCGCCATGTACCACGGCAATCAGTTCGGCCTCTTCAGCCAGCGCATGGTGCGCGGCCGCCGCTGGAAATACGTGTGGAACGCCACCGCCGAGGACGAACTCTACGACCTCGAGGCCGACCCCGGCGAGCTGGTGAACCGCGCCCTCGACCCCACCTGCACCGGCGAACTCGCCCGCCTGCGCCATCGCCTCGTCACCTGGATGGAAGCCACCGACGACCTGCTGCTCAACACCTGGACCCGCCCCCAGATGCTCGAAGGCCGCACGCGGTGACGGGGCGCCGCAGCACCTTTCCTCGATCGAGGGGAAGCGGCTACAGGATCGCTTCAGCCCAGTTCCGGACCCGCTCGACGCAGTTCAGAGCCCACGCGCGGTCGAACGGTTCTTCCTCTTCGGCGGGCAGATCGTCGTAGCGGAACTCAGTGGCGAAGGGGGTAAGCCGGCGCACATCGTCGAGGTCGTGAGGGAAGGGGATGCCGCTGTCGCGCAGGACGTCGAGCAGCTCGACCAAGTCGTGGCGCCATCTGAACGCCACGTGGTGAGCCGCCAGCACAGCCTTGAGCGCCTTCTCCACGGCCTGCTGAGCGTGGAAGCCGATGGCAGCGTCGGGAGCGCCTGGATCGGCGGCTAGCGTGCGAACGACGTACTCGTCCTGCGCCGCTTTCTGCATCAGGATCGTAGCGTACTCACGCGAGCGGACCAAAGACTCTCCCCTCCTGCGCGGCCTCGTGGAGGACAGTGCCGGGCGTGTCAGACCAGTGGCGGTAGGCCCGGTCGCTCACAACCAGGATGTCCACGGGGATTCGCAGGGGCCGAAGTACGTCGCGCAGACGCACGGCCTCCTGGCGTCGCGAGCGAATGCGGGGCTCGACCACCATGAAGTCCAGGTCGCTGTCCGGGGCGGGGTTGCCTCGCGCGTAGGAGCCGAAGAGGATCACTCTGGAGCCCGGTGCCGCGCGCAGAAGCATCTGTGCAGCGCGGCGGATCGTTCCCTCGGTAATCACCGGCGTCTCCTCAGCAGTGGCTTCCTCGCCTGATGGTAGCGCGCAACGGACAGGAGATCAACCCCCACGCAGGGCGAAGCAGACCATCTCGATTGACTCCCTTCCGACTCCGAGTACGATGGAGGTTTCCGCACGCGCCCCACAGGCGGTCTCACGCCATGTGCATCCCAGGAGCCTCCCATGCCCAGCACCATCAACGGCATCGGCACCCACTACTACGGCAAGAAGAATCTGGAGAAGCAGCGCGGCGTGTGCGAGCACTGCGGCGCGGCCGTCGAACTCCAGACCTACGAGACCCGCCTGTGGTTCGTCGTGCTGTTCATCCCCATCATCCCCCTAGGCCGCAAGCAGATTCTCGACAAGTGTCCCAAGTGCTCGTGGCACCGCGCGCTGCCCGTGAGCGAGTGGGAACGCGTCCGCGAGGAAAGCATCCAGAAGACCGCCTCCAAGGCCAGCGAGTTGCCCGACGACCCGCAGGCCGCCATGGAACTCCACGCCACCCTCGTCTCCTTCCGCCAGAAAGAGCAGGCCGAGCAGATCGCCCAGGTGCTCGACGCGCGCTTCGGCGACCGCGCCGACGTGCAGATGCACCTCGGCGCGTGGCACGAGGAACGCGGCGACGACGAGAAGGCCGATGCCTGCTTCGCCCGCGCCCTCGAGCTCGAGCCCGACAACCAGGCCGCGCGCCGCGCCGTGGGCATCGCCGCCATGCAACAGGGCGACCTGGCCCGCGCCCACGAGCTGCTCGGCTTCATGATGCACGAAGGCGACGACCAGGACCCCGCCGTGCTCTTCCTGCTGGCCAACGCCCACCAGGAACGCGGCGAGCACGAGGAGGCCCTGCGGCTCTACGGCGTGGCGCTCCATGCCGCCCCCGAGATCGCCAAGCAGAAAGCCTTCCGCCAGCGCGTGGAGGCCAGCGAGAAAGCCCTCGCCAAGCCGCAGACGATGCTGCCGAAGAAGCCCCTGAGCTGGCGGCGCTGGGCATGGGCCGGCATCCTGCTCTTCGCCGTCGTCGGCTTCTTTGCGTTCAACCGCTACAAGGGCAACCGCCAGACGCTCCACATCGTGAACCGCCTGGGCACCGCCGTCACCGTGCAAATGGACGGCGAGACGTGGACCGTGCGTGCCGGCGAGCACAAGGCCGCCACAGTGGCCGAAGGCGACCACACGGCCGAGGTCTCCGCCAACGGCCAGACGATCGACACCGTGAAGGTGGCCATCCACAACGGCTTCTTCGAGCGCTTCAACGACGACAACGTGTTCGTGCTCAACCCCCGCGGCGCCGCCGTGCTGCTGTGGGAGCAGATCACCTACAGCGCGAAGCCCGTCGCCTTCCAGCCGCCGCGGCGGGTGCTCCACAGCCAGTCGTTCTTCGTCATCCGCGACGTGGACCACGCCTTCCGCTCGGCGCCCGAGACCCTCAAGGTGGAAAGCTCGAGCAAGCAGATCAAGCGCACCGTGGTCACCCAGTTCAACGGCACGCCCTTCGAGGCCTTCGCCCTCTTCCCCGGCGGCACACCGATGGACGAGTACCGCCGCTTCGCCGAACACCAGCTCGGCCTCCACCCCGACGACGGCAAGCTGGTGCGCGCCTACTTCGCCATCGCCAGCACCCCCGCGCTCACCACCATCTGCGTCGCCTTCCTGGAGAAGGGACTCGACCGGCGGCCGGTGAACACCGACTGGCACCGCTACTATCAGGAGGCACGCAAGGCCAACGGCGAGCGCGAACAGCTCCTCGCCCTCTACACCGAGATGCTCGCCAAGGAGCCCCGCAGCTCTTCCCTGCTCTACCTCAAGGGCCGCCTCATCGAAGACACCGCCGAGTCAGGCAAGCTCTTCGACCAGGCCATCACCGCCAATGACAGGAACCCCTACCCCTGGTTCGCCAAGGCCTACCACCTGCATCAGCAAGGCGACTTTGCTGCCGCCCGCACGGCCTGCACCCACGCCACCCGCCTCCAGCCCGACAACCCCGAGATGCAGGCGCTCCTCGGCGAAATCCGCCTGGCCACCGGCGACGTCGACGCCCTCCTGGCCGAGACCAACAAGGCGCTCCGCGACGCGCCGCTCAATTTCGCGCAGCACCATCGCGCGCTCCAGCTCCTCGTGGCCAAGGGCAACGGCAAGGCCGCCCTCGACGCCCACAACCGCTTCGCCAAGGCCGTGAAGGAGAAGATGCCCGGCGACCCGCAGCAATTCGCCCTGCTCTCCCGCATGGCACTCCACACCCTCCAGGGCGAATGCGCCGCCGCGCTGCCGCTCGCGGCCAAGCTGCGGAACAAGGCCCTCGCCCGCGTGAGCGGCTTCAACCTCCACGTGGAGCTGGGCCAACTGGCCGCGGCCGCCAAGCTCGTGGGCGAGGAGCCGACGGCCAACCAATGCCTGATCCTCCACGTGGCGCACCTCGCGAAGGGCAACGCCGCCCAAGCCAAGGCGTGGCGCGACAAGGCCATCCCGCTCTACAAGAAGGGCGGCGGCCAGGAGCGCCGAGTCGCCGCGTTCCTCGCCAAGGGCAACGGCATCACCGACAAGGACATGGCCAACTTCGAGGCGCCTTTCCCCGACAAGCTCCCCGCCCTCGTCGCGGCCGCGGCCGCCTGCCCGGCACAGCGCGACAAGCTCCTCGCCCTCGCCGAGAAGCTCAACGTGGGCATCCACTTCCCCCACCGCTTCATCCAGAGCGCCATCGCCGCCGCGCGCAAGAAGGGAACCCCATGACCGACGGCGCCACTCCCCGCAAGAAGATCCTCTTCCTGTGCATCCACAACTCGTGCCGCAGCCAGATGGCCGAAGGGCTCCTGCGCGAGCTGGCCTCCGACCGCTTCGAGGCCTTCAGCGCCGGCCTCGAGGCCACCCGCGTGCACCCCATGGCCGCCCGCGTGATGGCCGAACGCGGCATCGACGTGTCGCAGCAGCACTCGAAGACGATCGGGGATCTGGCCGACCAGGAGTTCGCCTGCGTGGTGACCACGTGCTCCGAGGCGCAGGAGGCCTGCCCCACGTGGCACGGCACGGCGGAGATGCTGCACTGGCCCTTCCCCGACCCCGCCGCGGCGGCGGGCGCCGAGGAGGAGCGCCTCGCCCAATTCCGCGCCATCCGCGACGCCATCGAGGCCCGCATCAAGGCCTTCGTCGGCTAGCCCGAACCACCCCTACTCACACACGCAGGCTTCCTTGCGGGCGCCGCAGGTGGGGCACCTCGGCACGTTGACGTTGCACGGGTAGCCCCGCGCCTCGCCGGGGCCGAGGAGGACGAAGTCGGCGTTCACGGTACCGCGCGGACACGTGGCGGTGACGGCCAGCGTGTTGCGGTCGGCCACGGCGTCGGCCTTGAGGGTGAAGCCCCACGCCCCCCGCGTCTCGCCGAGCGCCGCCACGGTCCAGCCGTCGGGGGCGGAGAGTTCGATGGTGTCGGGGAAGCAGGGCTGGCCATCGGCCACGGCGGTGACGGCGATGGTCTTGGCGATGCCGGGCCGCAGGACGGGCTCGCCGTTGTAGTGGAGCACGAGCTGGCCGCTGCCGTCGCCCACGCGCTCGATGGTGGACAGCGGGTCCTGGGCGAGCGCCGCGAGGGCGGCTTCGTTGCGGTAGAGGACGGAGAGGTCGTCGGGTGCGGCGGTGACGTCGGCGAACTCGGCGGCGTCGGAGCGCTCGGGGAGCATCAGGCGTGCGACGGCTTCGGTGCGGGCGGTGAGTTCGGCCACGTTGGCCGGGGCGCCACAGTCGCCGGTGAACTTGTGGAGCACGATGTCCTCGCCGATGGGGTCGCGCCACTTGGCCGGGATGCCGGCGGTGCCGCCGAGGATGCCGAGCACGGAGCCGAGGGTGGCGCCGGTGCAGTCGGTGTCGTAGCCGCAGTTGACGGCCTTGCAGAGCTGGTCGCCGAAGCTGGTGCCGTAGAGCCAACCGAGGATGGTGAAGCCGTGGTTTTGCGGGGCGTGGCAGGGGTTGTGGTGGCCGAATGCAGTGAGGATGCGCTCGCGGGCGTCGGCCCAGGGCACGTCGTTCTCGTGGCACCACACGGCGTCGCGGACGACGCGGCTGATGCGGCACCAGATGGGGATCATGCCGAGTCCGATCTGGATGAGCGTCTTGGGGTCGTCGAGCACGAAGGCAGCCGATTCGAGCGCGGCCCAGAACATTTCGCCGTAGACGCCTTCGCCGCCGGTGTGGTCGAGCACGGCGTCGTGCCAGGCGAGGGCGGCGGCAAGCTGCGGGTCACCGGGTGCCACGCAGGCCCAGATTTCGCTGCGGATGGGCGAGCCCATTTCGTCGATGTAGTAGTTTTCGAAGCAGCCGCTGATGGGGGGCCGGAGGCCGCGCTCGAGGTTGCGGCGGCAGAAGCCATACTCGTTCCACGGGTAGGACGAGAGGCACTTCACCCAGTAGTCGGCCAGGTCGCCGCAGGTGATGTGGATGCCGCGGTCCTCGAGGCACTTGAGCCAGGCGAGCTGGAGGTCGAGGTCGTCGTTGGGCGCGCTCTGGTCGGGCAGCGGGTCGTAGAAGGTGAGCGACTGGGTGGTCTTGTGGCACTCGTAGGGGGCGCCGAGGGTGCCGCCGATGTTCTTGCCGAGCCAGCAGGCCAGCACTTTGTCGCGGTATGCCTCGATGCCAATCTGGATGGGACGGGACACGGGGCTCTTCCTCCGAATCTGGGTTGCTCGACGGGCACGATGGCAACTCCGCCGCGTGCCCACGCTCTCAGGTGACAATCGGCTCGTCTTGCGCGGGGAGCATAGCGCCGCGCAAGGAGGCTGTCAACCGCACTGCCCGCCTGGCTTTGCTCCACGGGGGCGTTTGCCTATAATAAGCGCCACTCGACCTCCCTTCGCGCACCCGCTGAGATCGACCTGCCCATGAGCTTCTCGTCCGCCACGCGACGGCACGCCGTGATACTCCTGGCCCTCTGCGGCGCCGTCGCGGCGCGGGCGCAGGACGACACCGACCGCGGGCCGCGGCCCGGCGCGGTGACGCCGCCGAGCGCCTGGGAACCCAAGACAGCCCCCGTGCCCGACACCAGACCCAAGGCCGGCCCCGTCTCCCCCACCATGTATCTCCCCGCGTCCGTGGCCAAGGTGACCGGCAGAGGCCTGCGGTACGAGAAGGGCGCCGGCCGCGACAACATCGGCTTCTGGAGCGACCCGAATGGCACGGTGT
>JADHXT010000056.1 GCA_016782825.1 Candidatus Brocadiia bacterium
ACGACGACCGCGGCGCGGGCGACGACATCTACGAGCTGCCCAACGTCGTCATCACGCCCCACATCGCCGGCTCGATGGACCGCGAGTGCCGGCGGATGGGCAACGCCATGGTCGACGAGCTCGACCGCTACCTCGCGGGGGAGCCGCTGCGCGGGCAGATCACCCGCGACCGAATCGCCGTCATGGCCTGACCTCAGGAGATCTGGGAATGAGCCCGCATCGAATCCTCATCGCTGGAGGTGCTGTCACCATGATCTGGGGCTGTGTGCTGGCCGGAGCAGGGGCGTCGTTGCCCGATGTCGCGAAGCCCGGGCAGGGCGGCTACGTGATGGGCGAGCTGATCTACCCGCTGGACGACACGCCGACGCCGCAGTGCCATGCCTCGACGATCGCCGAGACCCCGTCGGGCCTGGTGGCCGCGTGGTTCGGCGGCAAGCACGAGCGCAATCCCGACGTCGGCATCTGGCTGTCGCGGCACGACGGCAAGGCGTGGTCGACGCCGGCCGAGGTCGCCAACGGCGTGCAGTCGCCCGGGAAGCGCTACCCGTGCTGGAACCCCGTGCTCTTCCGGCCCAAGGCCGGGCCGCTGATGCTCTTCTACAAGGTGGGGCCGAGCCCGGGGGCCTGGTGGGGCATGGTGATGACCTCGGGCGACGACGGCAGGACGTGGTCGAAGCCGGGCAAGCTCGGCAAGGACGACGCGATCGGCCATCTCCTCGGGCCGGTCAAGAACAAGCCCGTCCAGCTCGCCGATGGCGCCATCCTCTGCCCGTCGAGCACCGAGCACAAGGGCTGGCGCGTTCACTTCGAGCGGACCGCCGACCTCGGCAAGACCTGGCAGGTCGTCGGCCCGATCAACGACGGCAAGGAGTTCGGCGCCATCCAGCCGAGCATCCTGGCCTACGCCGACGGCAGGATGCAGGTGCTCTGCCGCAGCAGGCAGAGCGTGATCGCCCAGAGCTGGTCCGCCGACGGCGGCAAGACGTGGAGCAAGATGGCCGCCACGCCGCTGCCCAATCCCAACGCCGGCACCGACGCCGTGACGCTCAAGGACGGCCGCCAGCTTCTCGTCTACAACCACACGACCCGCACGGGCGGGTTTCCCTCGGGCCGTAACATGCTCAACGTCGCGGTCTC
Organism: Candidatus Brocadiia bacterium; assembly: GCA_016782825.1. Taxonomy (GTDB): domain Bacteria; phylum Planctomycetota; class PUPC01; order DSUN01; family DSUN01; genus BS750m-G60. Next base: position 1,138 of record JADHXT010000056.1, read on the forward strand.
GACCGACGGCAATGCCTGGACGCCGGTCCTCACGCTGGAGAGGGCCAAGGGCGAGTTCTCCTACCCCGCCGTCATCCAGGCCGCCGACGGCAAGGTCCACGTCACCTACACCTACCTGCGGCGGTCGGTGAAGCACGTGGTCCTGGACCCGCAGCAGATCAAGCAGGCGGGGCGCAGCGCGCGGTAGAGGACGGCCTCACGCCGGCAGGTGCCAGGGCTCGCGGTATGCCTTGTGGAGCAGGCGGTTCGCGTCCTCGTCGCCGAGGCACACCTCCCTGACCGGGTCCCACCGCAGCGTGCGTCCCGTGATGTAAGCGATGTTGCCCAGGTGACACCACAGGGTCATGCGGTGGCCGATCTCGACGTCGACGATGGGCCGCTTGCGCGTGGCGATGCACTCGAGCCAGTTGGTGAAGTGGTCGTTGCTCTCGTAGAGGTGGATCTCGTCGGGCCGCGTGGGTGAGAGATCGGGATCGCCGCGCTCGACCTTGTGGCTGCCGAAGAACTCGGTGAGGGTGGCCTCGGTGCCGATATACTGCATGCCGAACTCCGGGCCGCCCCGGCCGCCGTCGCCCGGCTGCTCCCAGGTCATCACGAAGTCGGGGTCCTCGAAGGTATAGGTCAGGCTCACCTCGGCCGGCACGTCCCAGAAGCTGTCGGGGTTCTGCACGCCGGTGCCCTCGACGGCGACGGGGCCGGTCTCGTCGGTGCCCATGGCCCAGGAGATCTCGCTGATCATGTGGGCGCCCCAGTCGGTCATGTAGCCGCCGGCATACTCCATGAACCAGCGGAAGTTCCACGGTGCCCGCAGACGGTTGTAGGGCACCCAGGGGCAGGGGCCGAGCCACATGTCCCAATCGAGATTGGCCGGGGCGGGCTGGTCGGGCACGGGCGCCTGCTGGCGGTTGCGCCAGACCCAGAGCCGCACCTTCTCCACCTTGCCGAGTCGGCCATTGCGCACCCACTCGCAGACCTGTCGGATGACGGCGCGCGAGCGGTGTTGCGTGCCCATCTGCACGACGCGGCCGTAGCGCCGCGCGGCCTTCACCATCTCGCGGCCCTCGTGCGCCGTGCGTGACAACGGTTTCTCGCAATAGACGTCCTTGCCGCTCTGGCAGCCCATGATGGTGATGAGCGCGTGCCAGTGGTCGGGGGTGCCGATGGTGACGGCGTCGACGTCGGTGCGGTCGATGATGCGGCGGAAATCGGCGACGGCCTCGCACGTGCCGCCGATGGCCTTCTGGGCGCGGGCGAGGTGCGGCTCGAAGACGTCGCACACCGCCGCGATGGAGCAGTTGGGATAGCGGTTCATGCCCAGCAGGCCCATGCCGCGTCCGCCGGTGCCGATGGCGCCCACGACGATGCGGTCGCTCGCCGCGGCCTTGCCGCCGGCGCCGAGTGCCGTGCTGGTCAGCACGTAGGGCGCGGCGACGCTCGCCACCTGGGCCAGGAAGCTCCGTCGCGTCACGTTCCGTTGAGACATCCGTCGCTCTCCTCTTCGGACAGGCCCCGGCGTGGCGGTCCCCGGAGGCTCCTCCTCCGGCGGCTACTGCTTGCATATCCGCAGGCACGGGATCGCCAACACCGCCGGCGGAGCGCCGACCGCGGACGCCTCGAGACGCACCGTGATCTCCTTGCCGTGGAGCGCCGCCGGCAGCAGCGCCTCGATCACGGCCGGCAGATTGGCGTCACTGCGCGCGTCCTCCTGTCCACGGGCGAGCAGCTCGAGGTCGCGCAGGAGCGGCCACTGCCGCTCCAAGTGTTTGGCCGCGAGTGTCACGCGAGCTCGCGAGCCTGCGGGACAGCCCTCCGAGAGCCCCACCAGCGCGCGCAGCGTCGAGGGGCCGGCGGGGGTCGTCACGCGCCACTCGCCGACCCACTTCTTCCCATGAGCGCCTCCGAGACGGATCTGCGCCACCCGTGGGCCGTAATGGAGACCGTCTTTCAGTCTGGCAGCTCCCTCCGCGAGGAGGCCCGGCGATGCGCTGGCAGGCTTCAGCAGCACCAGGTCCGCCTCCGCGGCGGGGATGCCGACGAGCCATGCCTCCGCGATCTCCAGCCGCGCGGTCGCGCCCTTCCCGACCGGCCGCACCGACAGCGCAACGTCGCCAGAGAAGGCCATCAGGTCGGCGACCACCGTGGTCCGGCGCACTGCCGCATCCAGCCTCACCGTCGTCGCTGGGCCCGACGCCTGGACAGAGAAGATGACTTCCGCGGCACCCGCATCGGGCAGGGCCACGGTGGCGTAGAGCCGCTGCGGCCCACGCGCGGGGAGGCGGAATCGGCCAGTCAGCGCCTGCCCAGGCTGGGTCTGACAGTGCAGCACGCGCGCGCGATGCTCGTCGTCGCTGGCCGGGCGAGTGCAGATGACGGCGTGCGCACCGCGAGGCGTGAGCTTGCCGAGCGCCACAGGCTCGGCCCCGTCGGCCGTCCATTCTGCTCGATGGGTTGTCTGGACCAGATCGACGGCTCGACACTCGGCATCAAGCCGCATCTCGCCGTTCGCGCCCGGCCGGATCCCGCGGAACTCCCACCACAGCTCGCCGAGCGAATTCCGGCTCGACGGCCCCGTCGCTGCGGTGATCTCCGTGTGCTTGCCTTCCCCCCACACCTCCCCGTAGTGCTCGGGGCGGCGGATCATCGTGGTGATCTTGCGCTGGGAACGGTTGGCGTGCAGAATCCGTCGCCGCCCGGCGGGGTCGACGCGGTAGAGGAGGAGCCGCGGCCCCTTGTTGGCCGGCGGCTGGCTGTAGTTGTGGGGGTACTCGAGCCGCCAACGGGTCGCCGCGACGATGCTCTCCTGGTCCGGCCCCTGGGCGAACCGGAGCGCCTGCTTGTGGCTCTCGAGCGGCCATAGGACGATGTCGCGCGCGGTCCGCCGCGGCATCTCGGTGTAGCGCAGCCAGCCCTTACGCTCGCGCAGATAGGCCGAGACCGTCATCGAGTAGTGGGTGCGCGCGGCCGGCCCGCCCATGAGGTCGAATACCCCCCACGGCTCGTAGGCCGGGCCATACAGGTCGGGGAGCCCGGCCAACTGGTGTCCCATCTCGTGCATCATGATCGACAGCGGGAAGAGCTCGAGCTCGTCGGCCGGTGGCACCTTGTCGATGGTGCCGTCGGTCTTCGACCGTGGGGCCTTGCGCCAGATCGTGGCGGAGTAGCTGCTGTAGGGCGACGGCAGCGAGAGCCAGGCCTCGTCCCACAGGTGGCCCAGCTTCATGCGATGGAGCACCTCCTTGAGCTTGGGCCACCCGCGGTTCACGCCGCCCACGCCCCAGTCGGTGTTGAGGAACACGAGAAGCTGGGGCATGCGGCCGTCGCGCAGGCGCAGCTTCTCCTTCGCCCCTTCGCCGACGACGCCGTTGGCCCTCAGCGTCTCGGCGACGATCACCGGCCAGCTCTCGCCGAAGGGCGTCATCCCGCGCTTCCAGTGGGGCACGCGGGTGATGTCGCGGTCGATGCGCACCCAGTCGGCCACCTCGCCCTCGATGTCGATCCGTCCCTCACTGAGGTCGAAGAAGTACTCGCGCACGCTCCCCGCCAGGGGCCGTCCCTCGGGCGTGCGCCGTGGCCGGCCGATGCCGAAGAAAAGCGCATCGAAGTACTCGCGCGTGTACCGCCCGGGGTGCGGCACGTCGTTGAAGTCGGCCAGGAAGACCTTCAGGAGCCTCGGGGCCTCACGCTGCGGCCCGGGGCCAGGGCGCACCGCGGCACACGCACTGCACGCGACGAGGCCCAGGACCATGCAGTGGCGTGCTAGCATGCGCCGTACCTCCGCCCGGCCTCAATGTAGCGGACGGCATTGGCCGTGAACCGCTCGGTGTGCTGCTGATGCGGGGCGGACGAGGGGTAGAGGACCGTGCGTTCCTTCCCGCCGTCCTCGATGACGCGCCGGACCTTCCCCTCGATGACGTCGGGCGTGCTGCGCTCCATGTCGAGGAACTCGATGTTGCCGAAGAGCGCCATGCGGTCGCCGACCAGGCTTCTTGCGTCCTTGAATGTGATGTCGCCCTGGGGCGGCGGCTCGACGGGGTCGGTCGAATCGACGCCCATCGCCAGAAACAAAGGCAGCAGGCGACCGACCTTGCCGTGGCAGTGGACGTGGATGAGGCTGTCGGGGTCTCGCTCCTTGATCCGGCGCATGATCTCGCCGTCGTAGGGGAGCACCAGCTCGTCCCACTGCCGCGGCCCCATCAGGGGAGGGCACGCGCGCTCGATGCCATTGAAGTGCCAGAAGGGGCCGACCCCCTGGCCGAGGAGGAACTCGACCTTCGCGCCGGTCCGCTCGAGCCACGCGTCGGCGAGGGCTTTGATGAGCATCGGCTCGGCGAGCACCCACTCGAGCGCCATCTCGTACGGCATCATCCCGACGAGCATCGCCACCATGGACGTGATGCCCACGCCGCCGAGACAGTAGGGGCCCGCCTCCTCGCGGTGCTTCCGGAAGGTCTCGAAGCCCTTGGGATCGGGCGGGTCGAACCGATAGGGGACACTGAGCATCCTCTCGACGTCGTCGGGCGTGCGGATCGGCTTGACCAGGTCCCACTGGGTCTCGATGCCGTCGTCCCTATCATAGGACCAGAAGAGGTCGCCCTTGGGCGTGTGGAGCACGGTGGTGTGCCGCCACCGGCTCGGGGCCACCTGCTCGGGCGGCAGTGTCTCGACGAACTCGCCGGGGGCCTGGAGGAACCGCCAGTAGCTCACGGCGCGAAACACGTCGGGGCAGCGGACGGCGTTGTCGGGAGGCGTCGGGTCGCAGTGCTGCTGCACCATCCTGGCGACCTCGACGAACTCGGGACGGCCGCGCCACCCCTCGGGCCGCTCCTGGTCGATGTCCCTCATCGGGTGCCACGAGATGGGCGATTTGATGGGTATCCGGTCGGCCCGCTCGCCCCGATAGACGGCCATGATGCGACGGCTTGACTGCGCCAGATCACCCATCTCGTCAGTTCCTTGCCTCTCGCGTTCGGGTCGGCATCAGGCCGCACAGGGAGATGCTATTGTGTCGCGGCACGCAGCGCAAGCGCCGGGACGATCGGGGACCGGCGGTTGCGAGCTCTGCCCCTGATAGCGCTCAACCGGCTTCCGTCTTCAATCGTCCTCGTCCAGCCTGCCCTGAGCGAAGTCGAAGGGTCGTCCTCGTCCTCGATTCCCCTTGCGAACGGGAGACCGGCCTGCCTTGGCATGGCAGTCCCTCTGCTCCTCAGCGCTGGCCGCGGAACGCCCAAGAGGGTGGCGCGGGGGCCGCTTCGCGTTGGCGTCAAGGACACACGGGAGTCGAATCGACGACGAGGACGAGGACGACCCTTCGACTTCGCTCAGGGCAGGCTGGACGAGGACGAGCAAGAGGGATCGCCACTTTCGGGAGTCATGCTCGGCGGTTGCCCGCCCGCAGCGCATCGCCTATGCTGTGTGCTTCCCTCGCCGCCGCGGGGCGGCAGAGGAAGGGAAAGGACGCGCTGAGCCTTGCGGAAGGACTACTGGAGCTTCTACTGGCCCCTGGCGGCGACCGGACTGGTGATGCTGGTGGGGCGCCAGTTCCAGAACGGCGTGCTGGCGAGCTACGAGGACGCCGCCAAGGAGCTGGCCACCTTCAAGCTCGCCATGAGCGTCTCCATGCCGTTCGCGGCCATGCTCGTCTTCGTGCCGCAGATGGTCAACGTGCTCGCGCGCTCGCGGCGGGGCAGAGCCGTCTGCCTGCGGTTCGTCCTGGCCGTCGGCCTAGTCATCACACTGCCGCTGGCGCTGACGGCGTTCACGGCGCCCGGCCGGGCCGTCGTGGCGTGGATCTTTGGCCTCGACGACGGCACCGCGCGGACGGTGGTCCAGTATCTGTGGTTCTTCACTCCGCTGGTCGCCCTGGGCGGGCTGCGGCAATTCTACACGGGAATGCTCGTACAGGCGCGTCGGACCGGCATGGTCACGGTGCTCAACACGGCGACCCTGGCGGCGATGATCGCCATGCTCCTGGGCGGGCTCCACCTGGGGTGGGGGCCGGTCCGCACGGTGGCGTTGGCCGGCGTGCTCTCGGCCGGGCTGCACCTGGTGTTGGCCGGGGCGCTGTACGCGGCGTGCTACGAGCCGCCCGAGCACCCGACGCACGAGGATCTCACCTACCGCGAGGCGCTGGCGTTCTTCTGGCCGGTCGCCGTGACGAGCATCATGTTCGCCCTCACCCGCCCGATTCTCTACGCCTTCCTCAACCGCACGTCAGCCGGCGTTGTCGCGGTCGCGGCCACGGCCGTCGCGTTCGACGTCGCCATGTTCTTCGGCAGCGCGATCAACCAGTTCCGCCATTTCTTCGTGACCTTCGGCGACCGCGACCTGGCCGGCGTGCGGCGGTTCATGGTGCGGACCATGGCCGTCGTAGTCGGGCTGATGGTGCTGCTGGTGTTCACGCCCGCCATCCGGCCCGCCCTTCGGCTCGTGCTTCGCGACCGCGTGCACCTGATGGACCGGGCCATCGAGGCCCTGCGGGTGCTGTGCGTGTGGCCCATCGTCATGACCTTCCGCAACTACTGCCACGGCCACCTGCTGATGTGGAAGCGCACGCTGGGGATGGCCGTGGGCGGCGTGGCGCGCACAGCGGCAGTCGCCCTGGCCGCCTGGGCGATGCACCGCGCGGAGCTGCTCGATCACACGTGGGCCGCCGTTATCCTCATCCTCGGCTTCGCCTCCGAGGCCGTCGTCGCCGCCCTCTTCGTCCGCTGGATGCGCGCCCGCATCCCGGGACCCCCTCCCAGAATGAGGCGCGCCAGATGCGGTGTGGGAGGGCGAAGCTCCCGCTGAGCCGGGAACGTGGGCGGCGCACGCCACCGAGACGGCCGGCCGCCGGAGACGGACGGCGGCTCGGCACGAGCCTCGCCCTCCCAGAGCTGATTCTACCTCAAGCTCCAGCGGCCTCCCTCGCGCCCCACGTGCGTCATCGGCTCGCGAGGACCGTCTTCCCGCCGCTGACGATGGTCACCAGGTCACCCGCGAGGTGCTGGCCGGCGACACCCTCTACTTCGACTACAGCAACATCTCCTGGACCGCAACGTCAACTGGCTCCGGGTGCGTTCCTGGACTGGGCTGATTGGGTGTTGCTTTGAGATGTGGGAGCGGTAGGTGCTGGGAGCGAACTGCCCTTGAACGCCCGCCGGGCCCCAGCCTCAGGACTTGCCCAGAAGGTCGATCGGTCGGCCTTTGGCCTCGCCGGTGGCTTTGGGGTGGTTCAGCGGCAGGGGGCCTTGCTTGAGGCACGTGCGCACGAGGGTGGGGTAGTCCACGAACTCGTCCCCGAAGCGCTTCATCCACGCACGGGTCATCTCGTGCAGGCGCTTCTGCGTGGCGCGGTGGCCGGCCTGGCCGAACAGGTTCGTCCGCTGGGCCGCGTCGTTGCGGTTGTCCAGCAGCAGGTTGAAGCCGCGCCCGGCGGTCTTGTGGCCCTTTCTGCGTCCGCCCGGCCGTTCGTAGGAATACGTCCAGTCGCGCGTGTACACGCCGCGCCAGCCCACTCCGGGGATGATGAGCATGAATTGGCTGCCGGCCAGGCCGGCGGGGCCCTGCGGGGGCGTGTCTGACCCGGACAGCAGCGTCGGCGCGAGGTTCCTGCCCTGACACGTCTCGGGCGGGGTCATGCCCAACAGGCCCAGGACGGTCGGCATCAGGTCCAGCGTGCCGACGACCATATCGCTGGTCCGCGGCTTGAGCTTGCGTGGCAGGCGAATCATCAGCGGCACGCGGCACGACTCGTGCTCTGGGCGGCACTTGCAGCCGGTCGTGCCGTGCGAGTTCAGCAGGTCGCCATGGTCGGCGGTGAACACCACCAGCGTGCCGTCGGCAAGCCCCTTGTCGCGCAGCTTCCTCATCAGCCAGCCGAACGTCCGGTCGATGCTGGTGACCAGGGCCATGTAGCCGGCGTACCAGCGGCGGTTGCGGGGGGTGTCGGGGCAGTTGGGGCGGAGACGCATCTTGGCCGGGTCGTACAACTTCTCCAGATCGGCCGGGGCCGGGTAGTTCCAGCCGCAATGGTTGTGCGGCGGATGCCACGAGACGAACAGCGCGAACGGCTGGTCGGCCTTGCACTCGTCCAGAAACGACAGGGCCTGGGTCGTCTGGCCGTACTGCTCCCAGTCGTCGAAAAGCACCTTCTCACCCTCGGCGTTCCAGTAGAAGCACGCGCCGGGCTTGTAGTTGACATGACAGTTGTTGGTCAGGAAGGTATCGTCGAATCCGTGCCGGTGCGGCCCAGCCGGGACCGGCCTGCGACGGTTGCCCCCGTGCAGGTGCCACTTGCCCACGTAGCCCGTGCGGTAGCCCGTGTCGCGGAGGATCTCGCCGATGTGCTTGCCGCGCCCGGGCAGCAGTTGCCAGTCGTTCATGATGCAGCCGTTGTACAGCACGTGTTGGCCCGACATGAGCATCGCGCGGAACGGCGTACAGACCGGCGAGTTCGAGATGCAATGGTTGAACCGCACGCCCTCGCCGGCGAAACGGTCCAGCTCCGGCGAACGGACCTGCGCGTTGCCGTAACAGCCGAGCATGTCCGAGGAATGCTGGTCGCTGAACACGAACAGCAGATTGGGCCGGCGGCGGGGGCTCTTGTCTTTCGATCGCCCCGCGGCGGACGCCCCGGCCAGATGCGCGGCCGCCAGACCCGCGACGGCGCCCAGCACGTCACGACGCGTAGTAGACGACGATGCGGACATGACACTCTCCACCCGGTTTTCCTGGATAGCCTCCAGCCGACGACCACCTTCGGTCTTTCTGGCAATCCTACCACGGACCGCGAGATCAGCAAGCACTTCTTCTGCTCGACGGCGAGGCAATCCGGCCGTCTCCGGGCCATGAAGGCAGGAAGGCGAGATGGGCGGATTGGAAGGGACGGGGTTCTCGTGGGGCAGCCCGAGATGATACCCATCGGCCCAAACCAGTTCCCGCCACCCAGTCCAAGGTATGGGTCAAAGACGCCGAACGGGTTGCCGCTGCCCACAACAGCCAGCGCTACGAGCTTCCCTGCCAGGGAGCCACGGCCCCGGATTGCCGACGTTCACCGACTGTTCACTTGACAGGCCCCCACATATCGCTAGTCTCTGGGGCGGAGGCGGAACAAGGGAGCATTCCACGTGAGGCCGAACTGCGCACGTGCTCTTTGCCACAATGCCCCCCGAGCGGCGGGGTCTTGGTCGGGGCCCCAGATGGGGGACGCAGAGCACCCGCGTGCACCCAGGCACAGGAGAGCGCCGGTGGCCTGGGTCACCGGCGCTCCGCAGTGAGGCGCTGACTGGAAAGGGCTGTGCGCGTGTTGGGCGACGGCGCACGGTTCTCTGGTCCGAGGGGGAAACGGCCTGGGTCCGGAAGCAACCCTCTGCGGATGGACGCAAACGAAGTGACCCATGATCTGGTCCTGACCCCTGGCGGTCATCTTCTCGTCCGCGAAGCGGAAGGGAGCGGCGAGCCCGACGCCTGGACGAGACGGGCTGCCGCCGCGTTCTCAACCTCCCAGTCTGCGGGTCTCTTTTCGCTCGCCGCCACGAGGCCTGAGACCCCGCCGTCTCCTTCATTCTCCTTCTGGCGTGATTTCGCCTGCCGCTACCTGACCGAGCTGTGTCGCACGCCCGAGTCTGCGGGAAAGCGTCTCGATCCGATCGGCCAGCTTGCCCCAGCCGAGCTGATGGCGTTTCTTCTGGGCGCGCCTCCCATGCGAGGAGGAGAGTACCTGGACGCCGACGTGCTCCAGAACCTGTGGACTGAACTGGACTCGTGGGTGAGGGGCGAAGTTGCTTCCTCAGGCAGTGGCCTCTCCGGGTGGCTGAGAAAGCACGCCGCCATCTGGCATCAGGTCGGACGCGTCTGTTTCCATCTCGCCGAGAACAAGCGCGATCCGGATCTCCCGTTCGCGTTTCTGGCGACCTACGCGCCTCGCCTCTCCAAGGCAGGACGCGTGCAATACCAGCCCCTTGGCAAGGCCCTTCGGGAGTATGCTGGCGCGAGAAACAAGGACGCGCTGATCCACCTGCTGTCACCCGTGCATCGGGCATCCGAGAAGATCGCCTTTGTCAAGGACCTCGTCGATTCCGGCGACGTGTTCCACCCCTTGGCGTGGACCCCCGGCGAAGCGTACCGCCTGCTCAGGAGTGTGCCTATCCTCGAAGAAAGCGGCTTGCTGGTCCGGCTCCCGGACTGGTGGCGCAAGCGCCCTCGACCATGCGTATCCGTGACCATCGGCGGGAAGAAACAGAGCCGTTTCGATGCCGACGCGATGCTGGACTTCAAGGTCGGCCTGGCCCTGGACGACCAGACGCTGACCGAGGAGGAGTGGCGTCAGATCATGGCATCGGAGGACGGTCTCGCATACGTGAAGGGCCAGTGGATCGAGGTCGATCGGGAGAAGCTGTCCGAAGCCCTCGAGCACTGGCAGCAGCTCGAGGCCAGCGCGGCCGATGGAGGCATCTCGTTCATCGAAGGCATGCGTCTCCTGGCGGGCGCTCCCGCAGATCTCGATGCTGGACGCGCATCAAGGGACGGGGATCGCGAGTGGGCATCGGTTCACACGGGCGAATGGCTGGCCGGTGTGCTGTCGGGACTGCGCGACCCGGGCGGCCTGCCAGCGGCCGGGCGAAGCAGGGAGTTCCGCGGCACGCTCCGCAGCTACCAGGAGGCAGGGCATGACTGGCTCTGGTTCCTGTCGAATCTCGGGCTCGGCGCGTGCCTTGCCGACGACATGGGGCTGGGGAAGACCATCCAGGTCCTGTCGCTTCTGTTGGCCCTCAAGGAATCGAGGGAGTCATCCCGCAAGCCGTCGCTCCTGGTGCTGCCCGCGTCGCTCCTGGCAAATTGGAGGGCCGAGATCGAGCGCTTCGCCCCGACGCTCTCGGCCCGCTTCGCTCACCCTTCGGAATGCGGCAAAGATGAACTGGCCGCGATGGGCAAGGCCCCCGACGAGGCGTTCTCGAAGACCGACATCGTGCTCACCACCTACGGGATGCTGCTCCGACAGAAGTGGCTGCTCGACGTGCCGTGGCATCTGGTCATCCTCGATGAGGCCCAGGCCATCAAGAATCCGTCTGCGCGCCAGACGAGAGCGGTCAAGCAGCTCAAGGGCGAGGCCCGGATCGCGCTTACGGGAACCCCTGTGGAGAACCGCCTTTCCGATCTATGGTCGCTCTTCGACTTCCTCTGTCCAGGGCTCCTCGGTTCGGCCGCCAGGTTCAAGAAGTTCGTCAAGGGGCTCGAGGCGCGAGAGCATGACCGCTACGCGCCGCTCAGGGACCTGGTCCGCCCCTATGTTCTCCGGCGGCTCAAGACCGACAAGAGCATCATCGCGGACCTGCCCGACAAGATCGAGGTGAGGGCTTTCTGCGGCCTCGCGAAGAAGCAGGCCGCCTTGTACGCGAAGTCGGTGGAGGAACTCGCCCGAGCCCTGGACGGGCGCGACGGCATGAAGCGGCGGGGGCTCGTGCTGGCCTACCTGATGCGGTTCAAGCAGATATGCAACCATCCGAGCCAGTTCCTCGGCGACGGCGGCTACGAAGCGGCCTCGAGTGGCAAGTTCCGCCGGCTGGGCGCGATCTGCGAGGAGATCGCATCGCGGCAGGAGAAGGTCCTGGTCTTCACCCAGTTCCGCGAAGTGGCCGAGCCACTTGCCGCCCATCTCGCCGACGTGTTCGGTCGCGAGGGGCTCGTCCTGCATGGCGGCACGGCCGTCAAGAAGCGCAGGGCGCTCATCGACACGTTCCAGAGGGAAGACGGCCCGCCCTTCTTCGTGCTCTCCCTCAAGGCCGGCGGCACCGGCCTCAATCTGACCGCCGCCTCGCACGTGGTCCACTTCGACCGCTGGTGGAACCCGGCGGTGGAGAACCAGGCGACGGATCGGGCCTTCCGCATCGGGCAGCATCGCAACGTGGTGGTGCACAAGTTCATCTGCCGGGGGACGGTCGAGGAGCGGATCGACGCCCTGATCGAGGAGAAAGCCAACCTGGCCGACGACCTCCTGACGGCAGGGGCCGAGGCCATGCTGACGGAGATGAGCGACAGGGAGTTGCTCAGCGTCGTGGCCCTGGATATCGACCGGGCGGCGCTCTAGGCCCAAATCAAGCGCGGCCTGGCGCACGCAACACGCCAGCGGGCCCTCAATGGCCGCGTGACGCCCCCATGAGGCGTTGGGTGGGCCAAGGCGGCCCCTTACCCGCGCGGGATTCGGATGAAGCCCAAGGATGGGACTCGCCCCCACCGAGCTTGCCTCGGTGGAGCGATGATTGGCAACTACCAGCTCGCGGCCCGTGGATACCCCCCTCCCCGCCCTCCGCCTGCTCCCGCAGGCGGAGGGC
>JADHXT010000057.1 GCA_016782825.1 Candidatus Brocadiia bacterium
CCGAGCTGCTCCCACTCACCCTCGCCGTGGCCGGCGGCCGGCTCTACTACCACTCCACAAAGCACCTCATCTGCCTCGACGCGCGCATGGGCAAGGAACGCTGGCGCGTCGAGCGCGCCGTGAGCCTGAAACGGCAGGCGTGGTCCACCCCCACCCTCGTAGTGCACAAGGATGTGGTGCTGTGCGCTGACCGCCCCGGCCCCAAGGGCGCGGCGGCCACGGGCGGCACGTCCGACGAGGTGGAGTGGGTGGTGAGCATCGGCGGCGGCGGCCGTCCAGGCCAACTCACCGCCTACGCCGCGGACACAGGCAAGAAACTATGGGCCGCGCCGTGCCAGGAGAGCTACAACGCCCCGACCGACGTGTTCGTGGTCAACGACCAGGTGTGGACGGGCAAGGTGACCCGCGCCCGCGACCCCGGCTTCACCACCGTGCGCGACGTGTTCACCGGCGAAGTCAAGCGGGAGTTCCCGGTCGACAAGCACTTCCAGGGCGTGGGCATGCCCCACCACCGCTGCCACCGCAACAAGGCCACCGACCGCTTCATCCTGGCCAGCAAGGCGGGCATCGAGTTCATCGACGTGCAGACGGGCAAGGTGCTGCTGCACAACTGGGTGCGCGGCACGTGCCAGTATGGCATCCTGGCCGGCAACGGCCTCATCTATGCGCCGTCGCACTCGTGCGCCTGCTTCATCAAGGGCAAGCTCGTGGGCTTCAACGCCTTGGCCGCGGCACGGCCGTCCCCTCCGCAGCCCGGCCAGCCGGCCGTGGAACGCGGCCCGGCCTACGACGCAATCGGCGATCGGCAATCGACAGTTGGCAATGCCTCCGACTGGCCCACGTACCGCCACGACGCCATCCGCAGCGGCGCCACGGCCACGGCCGTTCCCGCGGCGTGCGAGCCGTTGTGGGAGGCCGACCTCGGCGGGCGGCTCACCAGCCCCGTCGCCGCCGGCGGGCGCGCCTACGTGGCGGCCGTGGACACCCACACCGTGCACGCCCTGAGCGCGGTCGATGGCAAGCTGTTGTGGAGCTACACCACGGGCGGGCGCGTGGACAGCCCGCCCACGGTGCACGGCCCCCGCGTGCTCTTCGGCTCGGCCGACGGATGGGTCTACTGCCTGCGCGCGAGCGACGGCGCGCTGGCGTGGCGGTTCCGCGCGGCACCCGAGGAGCGGCGCGTGGTGTCGTACGGCCAGGTCGAGTCGGCGTGGCCCGTGCATGGGAGCGTGCTGGTGCAGGAGGGCGGCGTGCTGTTCGCCGCGGGGCGCTCGTCGTTCCTCGACGGTGGCCTCAGGCTCTACCACGTGGACGCGGCGAAGGGCAGGCTGCTCTACGAGGGCCGCGTGTACGACCTCGACCCCAAGACCGGCCGCCAGCCGCCGGCGCAGGGCTTCGAGATGAACGGTGCGCTGCCCGACGTGCTCTCGAGCGATGGCAAGTCGGTGTACATGCGGCATCTGCGGTTCGACACGCAGTGGGCCGAGCAGCCCGAAGACGCGGCGCACCTGTTCAGCCCCACGGGCCTGCTCGATGGCTCGTGGTGGCACCGTTCCTACTGGATCTACGGCGCCAAGTTCACTGCGGGCTGGGGCGGCTGGTGGCGCGTGGGCAACACGGTGCCCTCGGGGCGGCTGCTCGTGTTCGACGCCGCCACCGTCTACGGCTACGGCCGCAACCGCTACCCCAGCGGCAACGCCGGCCAATGGAGCGGCGAGACGTACCGCTTGTTTGCTGCCGCCAAGGACGCCAAGCCCGAGCCGCCGCCAGCGAGAAAGCCTCCGGAGAAGGGCGCCAAGAAGCGCCGCCGGCCGCAGCCCAAGCGCACCATCCCCCTGCGCTGGACCGCGGGACTGCCCATCCAGGCACGCGCGCTCGTGCTGGCAGGCGACGTGCTCTTCGCGGCCGGCCCGAAGGGCGATGGCACCCAGTCCCTGGCCGCCTACGAGGGCAGAGAGGGCTCGCTGCTGCTGGCGGTATCCACCACGGATGGGAAGACGACGGCCCAGCGCCCGCTGCCGGCGCCGCCGGTCTTCGACGGCATGGCCGCGGCGCGCGGCAAGCTGTTCCTCACCACGAAGGACGGCAAGGTGCTGTGCTTCGGCGCGAAGTAGCAGCGGGCCGCGTGGTCAGAGGCTCCAGCCCTTGCGATAGGCGCGGCGGATGAGCTGGTTGGCCTCGGGCAGGTTGGTCACCTTCAGGTTCGCGGCGTCCCATTCGATGCGCGTGTCGAGCCGCTTGGCCACGTTGCCCAGCAGGCACATTTCGGTGAGGGGGCCGGAGTAGCCGAAGTGGGCGCCCGGCTGCGTGCCGTCCTTGCAGGCGCGCACCCAGTCCATCTCGTGTCCGCCGGCCACGCGGGGCAGCGTCTTTGCGGGGCGCTGGTATGCCTTCATGCGGCTTTCGGGGATGAGGCGCGGGCTGTTGCCATACACACCGCACATGAGCTTGCCCTTGGTGCCCTTGAAGAGCGCGCCACCCTCGGTGTGGCCGAGGATGCGGCCGTCCTCCAACTCGGTGGGACGCGGCGGACGCAGGCCGTCGTACCACGTGACCTTCACGGGTGGCAGCTTGTCGCGCGCGGGGAAGCAGTAGGTGACGATGGAGGCGAGGGGGTGGGTGTCGGGGTTCAGGCCGGTGGAGGTGGCCTCGATGCTCGTGGGCGCGCCGAGCTTGAGCGCCCAGAACACGGGGTCGAGGGTGTGCGCGCCCCGGTCGCCCATCATGCCCACGCCGAAATCCCACCAGCAGCGCCACACACGCGGGTGATAGGCCGGGTGGTAGGGGCGCATGGGCGCGGGGCCGATCCAGAGGTCCCAGTCGAGCTTGGCCGGCACGGCGGGCGTGTCCTTGGGCCGGCTGCCCCACTTCGAGCTCCAACTGGCGTGTCCCCAGGGGTAGTAGGAGAGGCTGCACCAGGTGTCCACCTCGCGCACCTCGCCGATGGCGCCGTCCTGGATCCACTCGTAGATGAGCCGGGCGCCTTCGCCGGAGTGGCCCTGGATGCCCATTTGGGTGGCCACCTTGGCCTTGGCGGCGGCCTCGGCGAGCCTGCGAGATTCGTACACGTTGTGGGTGAGCGGCTTCTGGGTGTACGCGTGCTTGCCGGCCTGGATGGCGGCCAGGGTGATGACGGCGTGGGTGTGGTCGGGGGTGCCCACCACCACGGCCTCGATGTCCTTCTGCTCGTCGAGCATCTTGCGGTAGTCGGTGTGCACCTTGGCCTTGGGCCACTTCTTGAACGAGCCGGCGGCGTAGTTGTGGTCCACGTCGCACAGGGCCACGATGTTCTGCGAGCGCGAATGCCACAGGTTGGCTCCGCCCATGCCGCCCACGCCGATGCCGGCGATGTTCAGCTTGTCGCTGGGCGCGGGCTCGGTGGTGGCGCCGAGGACGTGACGCGACACGACGGTGAGCGCGGCGGCTCCGAGGAAGCCCCTGCGGGTGGTGGCAGGCGTCGGCATTTCTGTCCCTTCCGTGCGAGTGGAGTCGATGAGGCCACGGTAAGTCACTGCTCATTCTAGTGCGCGTCATCCCGTGGTGCAACAGGCGGCGTGTTTTCGTGCGTCTCGCGCTTGCATTCCTGGCGGTGTTGTGTATCGTGGAGAGCAGGGGAGGGCGAATCGTCCAGCCGCAACGGAGCACAGCATGAGTCCTCTGCCCGACAAGCCGACCCGCCGCGAGTTCGTCGCCGCCACCGCGCCGCTGGTGGTCGCCAGCACCGTGCTCGGCAGCAAGGCCAAGGCCGCCCCGAGCGAGCGCGTGGGCATCGGCCACATCGGCTGCGGCGGCCGCGGCGGCGCCATCAACCGCGTCGGCGGCTGCCGCAACGCACAGTCCGTGGCCTACTGCGACCCCTACAAGTCGCGCCGCGACCGCGCGCGCGGCACCAAGCCCGGCACCGCCGACTTCCGCGAGCTCCTCGCCCGCGACGACGTCGACGCCGTCACCGTGGCCACCCCCGACCACTGGCACGTGCCCATCGCCGTCGCCGCCGCCAAGGCCGGCAAGGACATGTACGTCGAAAAGCCCCTCGGCACGTGCATCACCGAAGACCTCATCTGCCGCGACACCATCCGCCGCTACGGCCGCATGTTCCAATACGGCACCCAGCAGCGCTCGAGCCGCCACTGCCGCTTCGGCTGCGAGCTTGTCCGCAGCGGCTACATCGGCGAGGTGAAGGCCATCGAGGTGGTGGCGCCCAACGGCGGCCGAGGTGGCTCCGTCACGCCCTGCGACCCGCCGGCCGACCTCGACTACAACCTGTGGATCGGCCCCGCCCCCATGGTGCCCTACACCCGCGACCGCTGTAAGACCCCCGGCACCTACTTCATCTACGACTACTCCATCGGCTTCCTTGGCGGATGGGGCGCCCACCCCCTCGACATCATGGTGTGGGGCTACGACATCCACAAGGCCGGCGCCTGCGAGGTGAGCGGCACCGGCGTCATCCCCGACGAGGGACTCTACGACGCCGTGATCAACTGGGACCTCAACTTCAAGTTCGCCAACGGTCTCAAGCTCCACTTCACCCCTGGCGGCGACTTCACGAAGTTCATCGGCACCGAGGGTTGGGTGGGCATCCGGCGCGGCGGTATCGATGCCCATCCCAAGAGCCTGCTCAAGCAGCGCATCGGCCCCAACGACGTGCACCTCGTCGAAAGCCGCCACCACGGGCAGAACTTCGTCGACTCCTGCATCAGCCGCAAGGACCCCGTGAGCTTCATCGACGACGCCGTCCGCAGCGACCTCATCAGCCTGCTCAGCGACATCGCCGTCCGCACCGGGCGCCCCATCCGCTGGGACTGGGAGAAGGAAGCCCTCCTCGGCGACCCCGCCGCCCAGCGCATGCTCGCGCGCCCCTACCGCGCCCCGTGGGGCTTGTGATTGGCAGGCTACGGCATATACCGGTGAGAAGCTGACAGTTGCGAAGCTGGCGCACTGCAAGTATGTCTGTCAGGAACCAGCGACGAACAAGTGCTCGTGGAAGCTGCTGTAGGCTCTCATGTCATTGAGGTGCGCCTCCGTCGCATCGCGAGTGGCGTTGCTCCACACTTCGCTCGGACGGATCTGCCACCCGTAGCTGGAAAAGCTGGCGCCGTTGGAGGGGAAACCGAGCTTCTCATATGCTGTTAGGTACTGGAGTGTTCGCGGCTCAGGGGTGTGCTCTGCCGCGACGGATCGAAGAAAACCGACAGCTTCGCCGACCTTCTCATCCTCCGGCCAGTGTCTCCAAAGCCAACAGGTCACCAACTGCACGTGTCGGTAGACGTACTGCCCTAGATCGTCTACTGATTGCCCAGCCGTGTCGTAGATGTCCATAAGGGCACCGACGTGGCGACGCGCTACATCCGCGATCTCAGGACTGCCGTTCGAGGTCGCCAAGAAGACGGCAAACCCCGCCACGTTCGTGAGCTCCTCGATGGCGTCCCTGGTGACCCTTGCATCTGACGAGGCATCCCCGACCACTCCAACCAGGAACATCTGAGCACGGTGGCAAGCGTGGGCGAGGATCTGGTTCGGAGTCTTCTTGGTCCGGCCACCAACTGATCGAGCTGTTGTCTGCCAACGGCACAGAGAGAAGAACCAGTCGCCTAGTGCCCAGGTTGCTGCTCGGTCGACGCGGCCATGCTTGGCCGCGAGTAGCAGGACATCGCCGAGGAACTCAGAGATCTCCTCGACAGTGTCTCGCTGTAGGAACTGATCTGCTCTCTCATCTGCTTGGGGGTTCACCCATTTCGCAAGCGAGGAGAGCGCCACGCTGTGGCCTTGGCCGTATACCGACATGGCGATCATCTCGTACTGCGGGCCTGGTAGAACACATGAGCAGGCGCATTCCAGAATGGACATGATCGATCTGCATATTGCCTTGGTGTATGGTCCCCTGTGAACTCGGCCGATCTGCCAACGTGGTGTCCACAGCACTTCCAGCATGCGCGCAATACCTGCAAGACTCCGTTGCGCGAGGCGCTGCCCCCAGAAGTGCTTGGTCTGCAGGAACTGACACGCCAGTTCCTCCATGTCCTTGGCGCATCCATAGACCGCGTCGGTCAGACGCTTTGTTGCGGTCAGGACGAAACCGATCTCGCCAATCGCGTCGATAGCTACGGTGCTCGCGGCCGAGTTGTGCTGAGGGAATGTGTCTAGCGCCGACTTGTGCAGGAAGAGCCAGAACGGCTGACAGTAGGGGTTCTGACCTTGCGTCCATAGCACGTAGGGGATAGCGGCGGCAGCTAGGCCGCTGTTCTTCGCTCCAGCAGTGAGGACCTGCGTGTACTCCTGGTTCGTCTTCGTTAGCGCAGCCCCGACCGCTGCCTCAAACTGCGTTACAAGGAAGTCAAGCAGCTCCCTGCCCGGCCTCGGGTGGGGATGACCTGCGATCCTGCTGCAGTAACTTCGCGTAATCTGCACACATGCCTCCACGGTCTCGTTCAGCAGGCCCCAGTTGTCTTCGGCAAGAGCGCCAAACATCATGTCCGTGATGGGCCGCAGAGCTGAGATCATCTCCTCTTGGCGAGTTGGCATGTCACTGTACTGCTCGTGGTACTGCAGTGCGGTCAGATCTTCTCGCACAGGGCTGACAGACTCACGGATGACCCTTTCCACCTTGCTCCGCTGCGCTGACAGGAGAGTGGTCCATCTGCAGATAGCGAGTGCCCTAGCGACAACCAAGGGTATCACGAGCAGGATGTAGATGCACGAAGCGGTTGGGATAAGGGCCCGGTTGTCAGTCGCACCGGCTACGATAGCGACATTGGCCAGTCCTGTGAGCACAAAGGCGGCGAACGCGATCCTCAGCAGACGCTCATTGAGTGCCTCACGAGCGAGGCCTGACGTGTACCTCCCTGTCAGTTGCTGCATGATGATGCCGATGCAGGCAACCATCAGGGGAAGTCCCATGGTCACGAATGCGATGACATTGGCTGCAAGGGGTGCTGCTCGGGGAGAGTCAGGCGCTAGCGCAGTGCTCTTGCCAGGCGCAACCAAGACGACCAGGAGTAAGGTGAGGTGAAGGGATGTGACGAACGCGAATGCGTACTCGTGGAACTGCCACCCGCTCCCATGGCGATGTGTGTCGCTTGCCTGCCCCCCCTTCTCTGGGCAGCGGCAGAGCATGCGCCTCAAGGTGCTCACCAGTCCTAGGAACTCCACTCCTGGCCCCCGTCCCACAAGACGTGAATGCTAGCGATGCTCCACTTCGATGCTCTGCTTCCAGGCTAGCAACGGGGAGCAGAACGCTGGTTACGTGCCGTCTGGCCGCATTGAGCAGGTTCCCTCCCAACTGCTCGGGCAGCGCGTGGCTTCTAGTCTTGTCACTCGGCTAGCCTGTCTGCTGCCGCCTCACCCATACACCGGGCCGAGCTTCTGGCAGACGAGGAAGTCGTTCTGGCCGTAGCGGTCCCACATGGTGGGGCGGAAGAGCTGGTCGGTGGGCACGTTGTGCATGTCGACGGGGATGCGGAGCATGGCGTTGAGGGTGATGAGGTCGGCGCCGATGAGGCCGAAGCTGTTGGCGTCGTGGTTGGGGCCGATGCGGCTCATGTACTCGTAGCTGGTCATGCCGCGGGGCGTCCAGTAGGTCTCGGGCCAGGTCTTGTCGGTGACGTTGCTGATGTGGTTGGCCACCTTTTTGGGCAGCTCGACGGTCTCGCCCTCGACGACGGAGCAGGTCATCTCGCCGCCGACCATGTTGTAGCGGTAGGCGGTCATGGGGATGCCGCCGGGCGTGCGGTAGTGGCTGGAGAGGCCGTCGCCGGGGAAGTAGGTGAGCTCGGCGCCCATGTAGGTGGTGCCTTCGATGGCGCCGGCCATGAGCTTCTTCTGGAGGGCCTTGCTGCGGCGGATGGCGTTCCAGGCTTCGGCGGGGTGCCTGTCGGCGCCGCCCTTGACGAGGCCGAGCACGTCGATGGCGTAGTCGAGGGCGCCGGCGCCGCTGTTGCGCTTGTCGATGATGCCGCGGGGCACGATGTCGCCCACGTCGATGCCGGTGGCGGCGTGGATGCTCTCGGGCGTCCAGTTGGTGCGGATGTCGGCGAAGAGCTGCGCCATGCCGCCGGTGAGGAGGCTGGCGATGAGCATGCCCGCGCCGTTCTTCGAGTCGTTCTCGGTGGCAACGATGTAGGGCGCGCGGAAGCCATTCCAGTCGAAGGAGCTGTTGAGGAGGCTCTCGGCGACGTCGAAGTTGGGGTAGAGGTCGGTCCACTGCCGCTGGCCCTGGGTGCCGGCGGCGATGGCGTTGGCGCCCTGGGCGTGCTCGAGGTCGGCCTTGAAGCCCTGCTTGCGGCCCACGGCGGGGTCGGCGAGGCGGGGGTTGCCGATCATGAGGTCGCGGACGATGAGCGCCATCTTGCAGCACTCCACCACGAGCTTGTCCTTGGGGAGCGGGCGCTTGCCCTTGCCGAAGTCGAGCTTGAACTGCTTGAGGAACTTGACGGCCTTGGCGAGTTCCTCGTGGTCGTAGAGGCCGCGGGCCATGCGGCCCTGGAGTCCCACCATGTCGTAGCTCACGGTGCCCATGCCCAGGTAGTGGAGCATGGCGTTGCGGCGCACGTCGGAGCCGATGATGCCCATGGACACGGAGCCTACGCTGAGGTAGTTTTTTCCGCGCATCTCGGCCACGGCCACGGCGCAGCGGGCGAAGCGGAGCAGGCGCTCGGCCACGAAGGGGGAGAGGAGGCCGCTCTCGTCCTCGAGGTCGGGCGAGTAGACGCAGAAGATGGGGCGGCCCTTCTCGTCCATGGCGGCGGTGAATGCCTTGAGCCACACGGCGCCGGGACGGTCGGTCTGGTTGAGGCCGTAGGCGCACTGCTGCCACTCGGTGGAGCCGATGCCCTGGCAGGCGCTCATGAGCTCGTCGCTATAGGCCCAGGAGCGGCTGAGAAAGATGTTGACGCTCACACCCTGCTCGGTGTAGTACTGCTGGGCGATGGCACCGGTGCGGGGGCCATAGACGATTTCGGGGGCCACCACCACGCGGACGGGCGTGCCGTCGGGGAGGGAGACGCTCCTGGCGATCAGGTCGTAGACCTTCTCGGTCATCCGCCAGGTTTTCTCGACGTTGGACTCGTAGGCACCCCTGCGGCCATCGGCCACGGGGGTGAGGGCGATGGTGGGCACGTGGCCGACGAGGCGGCGGGCCGACTTGGCGAAGGTGCGCTCGCCTGCCGCGAGGGCGTCGAATCGGGGCTTTGCTGCCATGGTCCGGGTTTCCTTTCGCTGGAGGAACTGGGATGTGGCTCTGGAACATATTAGCGACTTATAGTATTATGAGTAACATGTGCGGGCTGTCAAGGCGTCCAGCCGCCGGTTGGCGGCACAAGAGTCCAATTGGGCTTGACACACCTTGGCGGCCGACGGTAGAATACTCAAGAGACTACGCGCGCGGATCCGTGCTGACGGCGTGCGCCACAGCCCCAACTAGGAGACCGAGATGGCAACCCGCCGTATCTCGCGCGGCCGCGGTGGCTCGCCCGTTCCTATCATCGTGCTGTCGGTGATCATCGTCGGCTTGATCGCAAGCACGGTGGTGCTGGGCATGAAGGCCAGCCAGCTCCAGGACGACTTCGACGGCCTGGCAGTCCAGCTCAGGGATGCGAAGAGCCAACGACAGAGCGATCTGAAGGACTTTCGAAACTACGAAAACCTCGTGGGCCTCGACCACGAGGCCGCCAAGGCCGACTTCGCCAAGCTCAAGCAGGAGCTGATGGACAAGGCCGCCCTCGAGGGCGAAGACCGCACCACCCCGCCCGACACCATGAAGAACCTGCTGCGACGCTACGCCGACCGCTGCGCGCTGCTCGATACCCAGGTGCGCGACCGCACCCAGGAGCTCGGCACCAGCCGCAAGGAGAGCCGGGAGCTTGAGCTGCGCGCCGAAGCCGTCGAGAAGTCCAAGCAAGAGGAAGCCCAGAAGGCCACCGAACGCCACACGACCCTCCAGGGCGAGAAGGAGAAGGTGGAGGGCGTGCTCCGCGACACCAGCCAGAAGCTCAGCGGCGACATCGAAAAGCTCAAGGCCGAGAAGCAGCAGCTCCAGACCAAGCTCGACGCGCTCGAGAAAGACGTCCAGCTTGCCCGCAAGACCGTGCAGCAGAAAGACGAACTCATCGACAAGCTGCGCAACCCGGTGAAGCCGAAGGTGCAGCTCGTGGACATCAAGACCACGCGCGAGCCTGTCGACGGCAAGGTGCTCACCGTGGAGCCCGATGGCGAGTATGTGATGATCGACGTGGGCCGCCGCGACTGGGTGAGCGAAGGCATGGAGTTCCGCGTCTTCGACGAGACCAACCCCGAGGCGCGGAAGGAAAAGGGCCGCATCCAGGTGCGCCGCGTGTACGACACCATCTCGCAGGCCAAGATCCTCGACCAGGACCCCCTCGACCCGATGCTGCGCGACATGGCGATCATCAACCCCGCGTTCAGCCGCGGCCGCCAGCTCAAGTTTGTCCTTGAGGGCCGCTTCATCGAGCCCAACCTCGAGCGCCTGCTTGGGCGGTACCCGTGCAACATCGAGCGCGAGGTCACCCCCGAAACCGACTACTTCGTCGTCGGCGAGGCCAAGAGGCGCCCTGGCGAGCCCAGTTGGAAGGATAGCCCGCAGTACGGAAACGCGCTGAAGTACAAGGTCGATGTCTTGAAGGAACGCGAGCTGCTCCGCTACCTTGGCGAGCGTTGAAACACCGCTCTGCTCCACACAACCGGCTGCGGGGTGCATTCCATGAGTCGTGACCGCGAAGACCCCTGGGATTTCGAGCCGTGGGAGCCCCCCCCGTACGGCGGGGCCGACCGCGACTCATGGGACGAGGACGACTGGGAGGCACACCTCGCCCGGCAGGATGTGTTGAGCGCCAAGTACCAGGAGCTCTTCGAGACACTCCACGAGCATCCCGAGCGCGACGGTATCATCGCCGCCGAGATGCAGTGGAACCTGCCCGAGGACGTGGTGCTCGGCGACATTGGCTGCGGCGAGTGCCAGGATGAACTCCCCGGCGAATTCCCCGACGAACTCCTCGACGAAGACGACGACCCCGCGTGCGATGCGTGCGGCTGCTGCGAGCTCGACGGCATCCCGGCCTTCAGTCGCGCACACGACTACGCGGTGCTCCTCGAACGCGATATCCTGGACCGCCTGCCTGATGCCGACGAGGACGAGGACGCCGACCAGGTGCTGCGTGCCGCCGGCGACGCGGTCGAGCAGGTGGCCAGCGGCCATTCCGTGGGGTACGAGCGCGAAACCCTGTGTGGCAACATCGCCTACTGCCGCCGCGCCCTCGCCAGCCTCGCCGAGTGCCTCGACGGCCTCCGCCAGCTCCGCGAACGGGGAGCGCTCGCGCCCGACGAAGCAGCCCGGTTCCTCGCCACGGGCCAGGACGTGCGCGACGCCATCGCGCAGCGGATCGAAGACCTCCGCAGCCGCGTGTGGTGGCAGTAGAGCGCCGATGCACGCGCCGCATGGCGCTCTCGTCCCCTCCCTGATAAGTGGGGCTGGGCTGTGAAGCAGGAAGTCACCTCGACGGACGTTCTGATCCTCGGCGGCGGCGGCGCTGGGCTCCGCGCGGCGATCGAGGCACGCCGCCTGGGCGCCGAGGTGCTGCTGCTCTCGAAGGCTCCCGCCGGGGGCGCATCCTGCACGTCGCATGGTGCCGGCTACCTGACCTATTGCGCCGCGGGCGCGCGCGACGAGCTGCGCCGCCAAGTGCTTGCCATCGGCGGCTACGTCAACGACCGTGCGATGCTCGAGGCATTCGTCGAGGATGTTCCGACGCGGATACCCGAGCTGGCGGCGTACGGTGTCGCGCTGGCCCGCGAGGACGTTCTCCCCGGCCTCGGCTACTGGCGGACGGCCGGCGCGGAGGGCCAGCGCGCGGGCTACGGTCTCACCGCGCCCTTGAGGAAAGCCGTTGACGACAGCGGCGCGGCCGTGCTCGACGGCGCCTCGGCCACCCGCCTGCTCGTCGCCGGCGGCGCCGTCGTTGGGGCCGTGGCCTACCAGCCTTCGACCGACTCTCTGCTCGCGATCGCGGCCAGCGCCACGGTGTTGGCCACCGGGGGCGGCGCGGCGCTTTGGGCGCGGTCGGACAATCCACGCGGCACCACCGGCGACGGCTTTGCCCTCGCCTTGGACGCGGGAGCCGCCCTGGCGAATATGGAGTTTGTGAGCTTCCAGTGTCCTGACGTTCCAGCGATTCTTGACGGCACGGCCGACCGTGGCGAGGCGCTCGAGCGCGGCGCCGCCCACTACTTTCTGGGCGGCGTGGCGACCGACGGCCACGGCCGGACAGCGGTGCCCGGGCTGCTGGCCGCGGGCGAGGTGGCTTGCGGCCCGTTTGGTGCGGCGCGTCTCGGCGGCGCCGCGTTCGCCGAGATCATCGTCTTTGGCGCCAGGGCCGGTGGCCGCGCGGCCGAGCGCGCCGCGGCCTCGCGGCGGCCCTCGGTGCCGCCAGGGGTGATCGGCGCGGAAGCCGAGCGGCTCGGCCGGCTCCGCGGCAACAGCGGAGGGCCTTCGGCCGCCGAGTTGCGCCGACGCTTGGCCGAGGTCATGTGGTCACACGCAGGGCTGGTGAAGGACGCGCCGTCGCTCGGGCGAGCCGCGCACGCGGTCGAGGCCCTCGGCCAGGAGGTCGCCGCCGTGTCCGCAGAGAATCCTGACGACTTGCTGCTTGCCGAGCAGACGCGGCTGTCTTGTCTCACGGCGCGGGAGGTAGTGCGGGCCTCGCTGTGGCGCGAGGAGAGCCGCGGCGCCTTCTGGCGCCTCGACCACCCCCGGCCGGACAACTCCCGCTGGTTGCTCAGCCGCCGCGTGCGCCTCGAGGAGGGCGAGCCGGCGGCGACCCTCACTCCCGCCAGCGTTCCCGCCGATGTTGGCCCGTCCGAGCCGCCGATTGGTGCCGGCTGCTTTGCGTACCTCACGTCTGCTTGACACCGCAGATCGATGCGGCTGGAGTAGCCGCCTGCTCGCGGACCCGCCATGCCCAGCGCCGAAGAATACCTGCGCCCCGACGTGCTCGCCCAGGTCGCCCGCTTCGATCTGAAGGCCCGCTTCGTCATCGAAGGGTTCCTGGCGGGCCTTCACCGCAGCCCGCTCAAGGGCTTCTCCACCGAGTTCTCCGACTACCGGCGCTACACCCCGGGCGACGACCCGAAGACGATCGACTGGCGCGTCTTCGCCCGCACCAACCGCTACTTCGTGAAGCGCTACGAGGCGGAGACCAACCTCGAGTGCCACCTGGTGCTCGACGCCAGCGCATCGATGGGCTACGGCACGCGAGCGGTCACCAAGCTGGAATACGCCACCTACATGGCGGCGGCGCTGGCCTACCTGATGGTCAGGCAGCACGACGCCGTGGGCCTCATCACCCTCGGCACTTCGATCCGCCACGTGGTGCCGCCCAAGAGCAAGCGGGTGCACGTGTTCCGCCTGTTGCAGATCCTCAGCAAGATCCGCCCC
>JADHXT010000058.1 GCA_016782825.1 Candidatus Brocadiia bacterium
GTTGCCGTTGACGTGGAGATAGCCGAGCTGGTTGAACGAGTTGTGTGCGCCGTCGCTCATGGTGCCGTTGTGGCTGATGTCCCAGCGGAAGCCCATGCCATCCATCTTGTGGCGGAAGCTGGCCGGCACGAGCGCCCGAGCAGTGAGTCCTCGCGCCGTGGCGGGCAGCAGGGCCAGCGTGGCCAACGCCGCGAGGGCGGCGATCCGGCTCCGGGGGTGGCGGGACACAGACATGGGATCCCTTCCTCCTGGTCTAGTGCAACTTGTGCGGCGGCTGTTACCTCCGCTTGGGCGGCGCCGCGGCCGCCTCCTTCTTCAGGACGGCCAGTTCCTGGACCATGCGGTCGCGGTCGGCGATGAGGCGCGCCTTCACGCTGTCGGGCGCGCCGCTCGCCTCCATCTTCTTGAGGATCGCGTCGAAGCGCGCGAGGCGCTCGGTGAGCAGGCGGATGCGCGCGGCGCGCTCGGCCGCCGTCGTCGCGGGCGTCGCTGGCGCAGCTTTGGGCGCCGGCCGGATGCGAGACGGACGAGGCGGAGCCGCCGTCGTGGGCTTCGGCTTGTCGGGCTTCTCGTCCTCCTCCGGCGCCTCGTCGTCCTCCGCCTCTTCCTCCTTCACCTCCGGCTTGGGGGCGTAGAAGGCGACGATCTGCTCAGCCGGCACCCGGAGCACGTTCTTGCCGCACTTCACGGCGAGGAGGCGTTCCTCGAGGGGGCCGGTGAGGGTGCCGCCGGCCATGAGCTCGAGGCTGAAGGTGGGCGCCGCGGGGCTCTCGTCGTCGGCGCGCTCCATCCGATGGATCTGCGCGCTGTCCACCGGCGTCACGCCCGTGGCCGTCACCACGTGGATCTTGGCCGTGTCGATTGTGCCCACCAGCACGTGCTCGCCGGCGAGGGTGCAGTGGGCCGCCTCGATGTCGGCCCCAGGGTCGTTGTCGTCGGGGTCGTCGGGCTCCTCGGCGTCGGGCTTCTTGTGGAAGATGCGCGTGAGGCCAGCCACCGCGTAGGGCGAGAGCTTGATCTCGCCAAATCGCAGGGTCCGAAGCGCGATCTCCTTGCCCCGCAGCACCACGGGGAAGCGGCTCAGGTTGGCCAGCAGGAGCCGCAGGCCTGGCTGCGGGTCCCGCGCGTAGGCGAGGCGCCGCACGCTGTCGAGCGGGATGGACAGGGGCCCCCACGCCGTGGCCGCGTCGAGCACGACGGGCTGCTCGGTACCCACGGCGAGGCGGTCGCCTTGGTGGGTCCGCACGTAGGCCGCGGTCGTCTCGCTCGCCTTGCCGTCCTCCTTGCTGCCGTGGAGGAACAGCAGGTTGACCCGCGCCGGGTCGAGGGCGAGGGTCATGCCGGTCTGGGTCTCGAAGGTCAGATCCGTCGCCTGGAGGATGCCGGCCAGCACTTCGCCGTTGCGCAGGTGGAGGCGCATCGGGCGCCCCACTCCTGCGCCGCCGAAGAGCAGGGCCGTCTCTTTCAAGTCGATCTGGGTCTTGCCGTAGCGGGTCTCCACCTCCAGGCTCTTGGCGGCCACCGTGCCCGTCAGGTGGGTGTCCTGATCGACGGACAGCACGTCGTCGGCGCCGCGCTCGACGCCGTAGCTCTCTGCCAGGTCGCTCACCGCCTGGATCAGTGCGCCCGCGGCAAACACCTCGCCGCCGCCCCCGCTCCCATGGAAGTTCACGAGGTTGCGGCGCAGCTCGGTCGGGATCTCGGGCTTCACCAGGCGGGTCCTGTAGATGGGCTTGAACATGTCGGCCGCGTTGGCCGGCGTCACGCCCCGACGCTGGGCCACCAGGTGGAAGATCGTGGCCTTGCCGCGGGGCCGCACCGTGACGCGGTAGGTGAAGGTGACCGTGCGGTTGTTCTGGATCGAGATGGCCGGCTTGAGCTTGCTGCGGTGGCTGGCGAGCAGGAAGAGCACGCAGGGGCGGCTGCCGCTGCTCACGGTGATGATCCCCGCGTCCGTCTTGCCCAGCACGCCGCCGGCGAAAGGCTTGCCGCTGCTCGACAGGGCCATCTGGCTGTTGCCGCCGAGGTTGCTCGACAGCACGAGGGTGGCCTGCACCGCTTGGCTGGTGGGATTCTCGAGGGTCTCGAGGTAGCGCATGAAGCCGCGCTTGGCGTCGAGCAGCACGCGGCGGGTGACCTTGAGGGTCGAGACCTGGCCGGGGAACACGTACTCGCGGCCATCGGCCGTCATCATGGGGCGCCCGCGGGTGTTGAAGCGGGAGCCGTTGACGGTGAGGGTGAAGGCCGTGTCGAAGCAGTCGTTGGTGCCGTCGCTGATGGTGCCGTTGGGCTGCACGTCCCAGCGGAAGCCCATCGAGTCGTTCTTGTAGTTGAAGTTGGCCGGCACCAGCTTCGTCTGGCTCGCCGCGCCCGCGGCGCCGACGGCCAGCGCCAGCACGGCGATGAAGAGCCACGATGGTCTATGAGACAGAGGCATTCGTCTGGTCCTAGCAGTCAGTTGTCGCGAGGGGAGCCCCCGTGGCCCATTGGTCCCTTTGTACTAGGAACCGCCCGTTGATTCAAGCGCGCAAGGCCGTCTGGAAGTTCAACTCTGTAAAAGGTTTGTAACGCGCAGCACTACCGCGGGAGCGTGGGCCCCCACGTGCGGTTGTCGAAGTCGCCGCCCCGCACCTGCGCCCGCATCTTCTCGACGATGGGGCGGTACTGCGGCTTGAGGGCGATGGCCCGCCCAAACTTCGCGTCGGCCTCGGTCACCCGACGCATCCGCAGCAGCGTGATCCCCCAGTTGTACCAGGCCTCGGCGGAGCGCGGATCGTCCTTGACCACGCGCTCGAATTGCCTGCACGCCGAGCCGTGTTGCCCCAGGTTCGACAGCGCCACGGCGTAGGAGTACCGCGACCCCGTGTTGGTGGGATCGCACTGCACCGACCGCAGGTACATGTCGGCGGCGAGGGCGAACTTCTTCATCCGCAGGAGGCACGTGCCCCAGTTGTGGTACGTCTCGCCGTTGCGGGGGGCCAGCTCCGATGCGCGGGCGAAGAGCCTGTGGGCTCGCTCGAGCTCGTCGGCCAGCGCCAGCTCATTGGCCGCCTGCGACAGGGCAAGGCCCGTCAACTCGAGGTGCGAGAGCAGCTTCGGCGGCTTCCCGCCGCGCGTGTGGTAGCGCTGCCGCAGGAAGGCGTCGCTCACCAGGATGCCGCCCATGGACGGCTCGATGTTGTAGTGCCGCGTGCCGTCGTCGTACCGCACGAACGCGTGCTTCGGCACGGAGACGCCGCACAGAGGCATCTTCAGCTCCCGCGACACCGCCAGGTAGAGGACCGAAAGCCCAAGGCAGTTGCCCTGTTTCTGGTCGAGGATGCCGTCGAGCGCGTGGGCCGACCGCCGGTAGCGCAGCCGCTCCTCGCGGAAGAGCACCCGGCTGATGGCCGCGAAGCGGGCCTGGGGCGAGGCCGACTTCCCCGCCGACTTCGTTACCCGCGCCGCGAGGGCGTCGATGCGCTTCCCGTAAGCCGCCACGTCGACCGCCGGGTTCATCTCCTTGGCGATCCGCAGCGCCTCCAGCGCCAGATCCACGTCGCCGTCCGACAGCGCCCGCACGTCCTTCGCGTCGATCCAGCCGTGCCGCAGGGTCCGGCCGCTGAACACCTGGATCTGGTAGGCTCCGTCCCTATGTTCTTTGACGCCAAACCGCCGTCCTCGTTCCACCTCCGCCACCACCACGCCCGCCAGCCGCACGGGGGCCTTCGCCGCCACCACCTCGAGCCCGACGCAGGGCTCGAGGAACTCGCTCTCTGCCCCCGCCGCCAGGGACGCCGCGCACAACACGCCCAGAGCGGCGGCCCCGCGCAGGCGATCTTCCCAACTCCAATGTCGGCTCATAGACCGATTCTAGCACGTCCCTGGTCGGGACAAAAGGGGGGGGGCGCCTTCTTGCCTCCGGCTTGACACGGCGCGACGCGACGGGTATCATCGCGGGCGCTTCTCTGTCCACCCTCCCCGTACAAGCTCCAGGACCTCGTGGTCATGGCCCAAGAGAATCTGTGTACCCTGTGCGATGGGAAGTGCTGCCGCTACTTCGCCCTCGAGATCGATGAGCCGACGACGGAGCGCGACTTCGACGATATCCGGTGGTACCTCGCCCACGAGGACATCGTGGTGTTTGTGGAGGAGGGCGACTGGTACCTCGAGGTGCGCAACGTGTGCCGCCACCTCGATGAGCAGAACCGCTGCCGCATCTACGGCGACCGCCCCGCGTTGTGCCGCGACCACGCAACGGACAACTGCGAGGGACGGGACGACTGCGAGCTTGACCGCGAGCACGAGTTCAGGAGCGACGAGGAGATCGCGCAGTTTGCGGAGGAGCACCTCGCTCGCCTGAAGGCCATGAGCAAGAAGGAACGCAAGAAAGCGAAGAAGGGCAAGAAGGGGAGGAAGGGCAAGAAACGGGAGTAGGCAGGAGCCCCACTGGGATGGCGTCGGTTCGGACTCGCTTCGTGTCGCTGGTTGTGTCGCTCGCCGCGGTGTCGGCGTGCGCTCGGCCAGAGAGCTCGCGGGTCGCGCTGCTCCATCCCGGGCTTGCGCCGCAGCCGAGCTCGAGCCGCTATGCCAACGTGCACGACATCGCGCGGCGCCTCCAGACCGATGTGGTGATCGATGAGACGACGGGCGTGCACCACGTGCGGCGCGGGAGTCGCCATGTCGCGGTGGCTCCGGGCGTCGCGGCCGTGCTGCTGGGCGATCGCGTGCGATCGCTCGATGAGGACGTGATCGTCCGCTACGGCCGCCCCTACGTCCCGGCGTCGGTGGCTGCCGAGATCGAGAGCTACCTGCGGCGGGGCAAGCCCTCGACGCGCGTCAAGCCCGCCAACGGCAGCAAAGTCACGCCGCCTGTGCAGGTGAAGGGGCCGCTCGGCCACATCTGCATCGACGCGGGGCACGGCGGCAAGGACCCCGGCGCCGTCAGTCGGTGGGGGCTCCGCGAGAAGGACGTCGTGCTGCCGACGACGAAGTACCTGGCCGCCGAGTTGCGGGGGCTGGGCTACACCGTCACGATGACCCGCGACCGCGACGTGTTCCTCGAGCTGGACGATCGCCCCGCCGTCGCGCGCCGCGAGGGCGCCGGTGTGTTTGTGTCCGTCCACGCCAACGCGACGTCGAAGAGCTCGGTCCGGGGGATGGAGGTCTTCTACTGGGACGGACGGCTGAGCGGCATCGGGTCGTCGAAGACCCGACGCGAGAGCCAGAAGCTGGCCGGCCAGATCACCACGGCCTGCCAGCGCCAGGGGCTGACGGTGTACAGCACGCGGGGCGCGTCGTTCCGCGTGATCCGCATGGCCGGGATGCCCGCTGTGCTGGTCGAGACCGGGTTCCTGACCAACCGCGCCGACGAGCGCCTGCTGCGCACCGACGCTCACCGCCGCCACCTTGCCCGAGCCATCGCGTCGGGCATCCACGCCTACTGCAAGAGCCAGTGACCGAGCCAGCCCTCACCCCCGAAGCGACCCGCCCGGAGGCGGCGCGCCCCATCGCCATCTTCGACTCCGGCCTCGGGGGCCTGACGGTGATGCGCGAGGTGGCGCGCGCGTTGCCCCACGAGGATCTCATCTACTTCGGCGACACGGCCCGCGTGCCCTACGGCATCAAGTCGCCCCAGACGATCATCCACTTCTCCGAGGAGAACTGCCGCTTCCTGTGCGAGCGGGACCCCAAGCTGATCGTCGTGGCCTGCAACACCGCGTCGGCGGCGGCGCTGCCCCATCTGCGGGAGCATCTCGACGTGCCGGTGCTCGGCGTGGTGGCGCCGGGCGCCCGGGCGGCCGTGGCGGCGACGCGGAATCGCCGCGTGGGCATCATCGGCACCGAGGCGACGATCAAGAGCCGCGCCTACATCGAGAGCATCCGCGCCGTCGACCCCACCATCTCGCTCATCAACCGCGCCTGTCCGCTCTTCGTGCCGCTGGTCGAGGAGGGTCGCACGTGCGACGACCCCGTGGTGCGGCTCGTCGCGAAGCAGTATCTGCGGCCCATCCGCGAGTTTGGCGCCGACACCCTCGTGCTCGGCTGCACCCATTATCCGCTGCTCAAGGCCGCGCTGCGGCAGCAGATGGGCCGCGCCGTGACCATCGTGGATTCGGCGGAGGAGACGGCGCGGGCGACGGCCGCGCTGCTCGACGAGATGCACCTCAGGCGGCGAGACGGCGAGACCCCGGCCTACCGCTACTTCGTGACGGATAACCCGGTGCGGTTTGCCTCGGTGGGATCGCGCATTATGCGGGACATCATCGAGAACGTGTCGCTGGTGGACCTCGACGCTATCGCTCGTCGTCCTTCGTGAGCGCCTGTTCGAGCTTGTCGCCCTTGGAGGCGAGAAGCACGATCGACTTGCGAAGCTCGTCGACGTCGAGGGTCTTGCGGGGGTGGGTATTCACCATGACGAACGTGGGCTGGCCGCCGCGGTCGCGGATGGCGATGGCGCCGAAGGACATGCGGAGGTTCTGGCGGAGCGCCCACTCGAAGTTCTTCTGCTGTGCCGGGCCGCACTCGGTGTAGACGACCACGAGGTCCTCGTCCTCGAAGTCCTGCGCCGTGAAGCTCACGGTCACCCGCTGGCGGCGGTTGCCCTCGAGAGGCACGGTGAGGACGTAGCCGCCCGAGTGCTGGCGCACGTCGATGTCGGCTCCCGCGGTGGCGGCCTTGATGATGGTCTCGTCGTCGAGGCCCTGAAGGGATGGCGCGGCAGGCCGCGGCGCGGAAGCGGCGGCTCGGGGCGCCGGCGAGGTCGCGGGCGGGGCCGCCTCGCGCACGGGAGTCGCTGCGGGCAGCGGGGCGCCGCCGCGGGACTGGAGCCAGGTGGCCCAGGCCCGTCGGTCGACGCCGATGGACTGGCCGGTGATCTGGCGGAGGGTGTCGGCGGCCTCCTTCTGTCGGGTGGGATCCTCGAGCGCGGCGACGAGCTGCTCCACCACGGCATCGCCGCCGAGCTGGGTCAGGACCTGCTGGGCCGACCACCGCACGTTCTCCATCGGATGGCCCAGGGCCTGGATCAGCTCGGGCACGGCGTCGTCGCCGAGCATCAAGAGCCCTTCCATCACCTGGCTTCGGGTGCGGAAACTGCGGAGCTGATCGACGAGCTGCCGTGCCCTCTCGCTCATCGCGATCCCCTTTCGTATCGGTGTGCGTCGCCCGCGTGTTGATAGCACAAAGAGCGGGGCGAGTCAAGGCGCACACAGACCGAGGCATTTGCGATCTGGCTTGGCTCCGGTGTCGTGTCATGGTGCGACGGCGGTGCCAAAGTGGACGGTTGGATGAGTGGATGGATGGATGAATGGAGGGAAGATCGGGCAAGAGGGTCACGCACGCGAAACGCCTCTTCCATCCATCCAGTCATCCATCCATCCACCCATCCCTGCAATCCTTCCAGTGGGCGTTGCGGGCGATTTGTTACGCGAGAACGACGATGCCCCCGCCTCGCGGGAGGCAGGGGCATCGAGGGGCTTGCGTGCTGGCCTGTGCTACCGCCAATGGCCGTTGACGTGGTGCCAGCCGCGGGGGTGTTTGGTCCACTTGCCAGGCACATAGACGGCGCCGCGGCGAGGCGGGGTCGTCCAGCGTCCTCCGAGCCACACGTGGCGGCTGCCCTGCCAGACCCAGTTGCCGGGCACCCAGACGTGATAGGGACCGGGGCGCCGAGGCTTGATCTCGACCCGGAGCGGCGGCGGGGGCTGCCTCACGATCACGACGCCTGGGGGCAGCGGGCCGGGCGTCACGACGACCGGTCCGGGCCGGGGCGGGCCGGGTGTCACGACCACCGGCCCCGGCGGACGGTGGGGGCCGACGACGATCGGCCCGCGGCGGTGCCGCCGCCAGGGCCGGTCGACGAAGATGGCCCGGCAGCCCGCCGTCGCCATCAGAGCGATGCCCATTGCGCCAGCCACTGCCACACGTGTCCACTGCCTCATGCCGCCGCTCCTCTCAAGAGAACAAGGTGCGTGCGAGGCGCCGCGGCGTCGTTGGGGCCGCGGCGCCCGCCACTCCAGGGTTCAGAAGTTGGCCGGGGCCGGCTCGGGCGGGCCGTCGGGGCCGGGCCGCCTGCGGGGCGGTCCCGCGCCGTCGCCGCCGGGTTGCCGCCTCGGGCCGCCGGGCCCCTCGCCAGGGCGACCGCCTCTGGCCAGACGCTGAGCCATGCCCTCGGCGATGCTCTTCGCCGCTGCGTCGCGGTTCTCCTTCAGGATCTTCGCCAGGTTCGCGTAGTGGATGGCCAGGGCGTCGGCGATCTCGCCGGCCACCTCCTGCGCCTTGGCCGGGTCGGGCTTGAGGGCCTCGCGGATCTCTTCGCGGGACTTGCCCTGCTCGCGGAGCTCGCGGATCTTCTCGCGGAGTGCCTCCATGTCGGGCCGCACCTTGGCCTGGATGGCCCGCATCTCGGCCGTGTGGCGCTCCATCTCCTCGCGGATCGCCGGGAACTGGACCCCGAAGGGGAGCCCCGGCTGACGTGGGCCGCCTTGACCGCCGGGGCCGCCCGGCCGCTGACGGTCGAATCCACCCGGCTGGCCGCCACCTGCTGGCCGTCGCGGCCGTCGGCCGTCGGCTCCCTCATCCTGCGCCAGTGCCGAGCCCGCGACGAGCACGGCAACCGCCACCACCGTGCAGATCAAAGCCATCCGTCTCATGGCACATCTCCTCTTCTCCCCGTCGTGGTCCCATCTGTGTGCGGCGGTTTGCCGTTGCCCCGGCAGGTGCACTCGGCGAGCCGTCGCGCCAACGCTATTCTACGCAATAGCAATCGGCGTGCCAGCGAAATCCCGGTTTCCTGGCCCCAATTGGCCTGGAGGGGCGGGTCGGCCTAAGGCATTGTGTTCCACGTGGTTAGGAGATTCGCGCGCCTCGGCCGTCGGGCGGCGTTCCGCCAAGCGGCTTGATCGTGAGCGTGGGGTTACGCCACACGCCCTGTCGGGGATTGCGATTGCCGTTGCCTACTGGGCGATCCGCCGGACCTTGCAGGCCACGTCGGGATGGCCGCGGGGGACGCGGAGCGGGAGCTTGCCGTCGGCGGTGGGTTGGAGGCGATGGGTGATGGGCTGGCCGGCGTAGGTGTCCCACCACTCGATGCGGTAGCGGCCGGGCGCGAAGCCCGCGAGGTCGATCACGGCGCTCGGCAGAGGAGTGGGTTTTCCCGACTCGACCAGCCGCCGGTGCCAGCGGTTGTCGCGGTGCTGGATCCACACGAGGGCGCCCGTCCGTCCCCGGAGGCCGAGGACGCGGATGGGGCCGTCGCCCTTGTCGCGGAATGGCCGCCAGTCGGCGTCGGGCAGCGCCTCGCCGCGGAAGAAGCGCGCGATGGCGGCGTAGTGGTAGTAGAGGTCGCGGCGGGCGAGGTAGCTGTCCCACCACCAGTGCATCGCCGTGCCCGCGCACCCGGCCATGGCCGACGCCCAGAGGGCGTTGTGGAGGTGGATGCCCGTCTTGTCGGCGTCGTTGAGCGGGTTGAGGTCGCTCGTGCCCAGGAAGCCGAACTCGGCGATGAGCATGGGCTTGCCGCTCGATGCCAGCCGATCGGTCTCCCTCACGAGGAGAGCGGCGCCGTCGAGCTCGGCTCGGCTTCGGGCCTGGGCAGGTCGGTGGAGGTACGCGTGGGCCTGCGCGAGGTGGAGGCCGTCGATCTCCCAGAGCTCGCGCCAGTGGGAGCCCACGCCGAGGCTCAGGGTGACCGGGTGGCGGTAGGGGTCGCGGCGCTTGAGGTGGGCGACGGCATCGCGCGTCCAGGCGAGGAGGGCCGGGTCGCGGCGGTCGGGCATCGCGTAGTCGACCTCGCTGCACAACTCCCAGGCGAGCACGCTCGCGAGCGGGGCGTATCGTGCCGCCAGGTAGCTCAGCCGCCGCTGGTATTGGGCTTTGGCCCGCGGCGAGGTGAAGAACTCCTCCGGCTTGCGGCAAGGGCCGCCGTTGCGCGCGAGATAGGGGTGGGTCGCGGCCTTGGCCTGGGCGCTCAGGTCGGTGAAGTTGTCGAGGCAGAGCTGCACGTAGACGCCGTGCTTCCGCGCGGCCTCGAGGATGCGGTCGAGACGCCAGGCGCCGCCGAGGCGGTACTGGTCGGGGCGGGTGCCCTCGATGCCGAGGCCCCACGAGCACAGCCAGAGGCGCGTGGCGTTGATGCCCGACCGCGCCATGCGGGCGAGTGCAGCCTCGGTCGCGCCGACGGGCGCCTTGGCGGCCGGCCAGCAATAGTTGTGGCCAATGAGAAAGACGGGCCGCCCGTCGGCCGTCTCGAGGTAGCGGCTCTGCTTGCTCGGCGGGAGCAGGAAGCCAGGGGCAGGGGAGGGGGTGGCCTGGAACGAGATGGGCTTCGCCGCAGCCTCGCCGGCTGGGGTTGTGACCTTGACGACATAGCGGTGGACGCCTGGCTCCCGGGGCGTGATGCGCAGCCGCCAGCGGCCGTGGCCGTCGGGGCGAAGGCTCTCGACCCCGCGCTCGACCGATTGGGCGAAGTCGCGCGTGTAGAAGCCGCGCGTCTCGAACGGCTGCCCCGACGGCGCCGTCACCGCAGCCGTGACCGCGACGTCGCCCCGGAACGGGTTCTCGCATGGGGCCCAGAAGTGGACTTCCGTCTCGTGGGTGGCGTGGCAGGGCACCATGCCTTTGCCGGGCGCGACGGCGGCCAGGATGGGCCCGGCCGGCGGCTCGCCGATCTGCAAGTGGAAGGCGATGGATCGGACCCCCGGCGGATCGCCGACGGCGGGGCCCGCGTAGAGCAGGACATGGAAGTAGGGGTCCTGCCACTCCCTGCCATCCTGCACGATGATCCTGCCGCTGGGCCGCCGCTGGAGGGCCAGCGTCAGGCCGTTGCGACGCACGGCCAGGCGTCCGGCGGCCTGCTCGATGAGACGCGGCGACGGCGCCTTCGCGGCGGGCAGAATGACCGGATCCGCTGCACCGACGGTGCATGATGCGTTGCGGAACGTGTCGAGGGGCAGGTCGAATCCCGCGGCGATCTCTTCGTCGTCGAGCAGGTCAGGCCCATGGACCGCATACTGGATGAGAAGGCCCTTGGGCGTGGGCGTGGCCGTCTGCCAGTAGCGGATGAGGCGCTTGCCGACGCGCAGGATGCCGTGGAAGGTGCGGCCGGTGGGGCCGTCGGCGGGCTCATCGACGGCCCGCGCCGCCGACTGGTGCACGAATCGGGCCTTGGACCAGACCCGCAGGCCGCAGCGGACCAGGAACACACCCTTCTCGCCCTCGAGCCGCCACACGCCCTTCTCGTCAAACCGCGCGCGCAACCCCGCGCCCACGGGCAGCGGGTCCGCGGACGCGGCGAGGAGGGCCGGGGAGAGGAGCACGAGGAACGTCGCGGACGCGAGCTTCATGGCTTCCTTCGCACACAGAGCCCCGCCCGCGGTCCGACGCTACGGCGCGAGCGCCTTGTGGCACTCCGAGAGGGCGATCATGGCGTACGGCGTGGCCAGGATGGGGTTGCCCTCGAACCACCGCTCCGACTTCTCGTTGATCCACGAGCCGTCGTCGCGCTGGAGGGCGACGAGCTTGTCGGCGAGCTCCTTCGCCCAGTCGACTTTGCTGCCGTCGGGCAGCTCGAGGGTCCTGGTGCCCAGGAGCGGCAGGGTCTTGGCCATCGACAGGTAGTAGTAGTAGAGGCCCTGATGCTCCTTGCCCTTCTCCATCCCGGGGTTCCCATCGAGGGTGTAGTTCTCGACGATCCACTTCTGGGCGGCCTGGACCCGCGGGTCGTCCCGCTTGATGCCCGTGAGGATATAGCCGCGCAGAAGGGCGTAGGTCATGGAGCCATAGGACTTGTAGATGACCTTGCCGTTGGGCAGCGTGATGACGCCGGCATTCGATCGCCCCGGGTAGTACATGGCGCCGCCGTCGTCGCCGGCGTGCTCGTAGTCGCTGGTCTCCGAGAGGTTCTGGCAGCGGGTGAGGAACTTGCGGCATTCCTTGAAGGCCTCGCTGTTCTCGTCGAGGCCGGCGGCCTTGAGGGCCTCGAGGGCGAACTGGGTGTTGGACAGGTCGCCGCGCTTGTCGCTGTTGTAGCCCCAGCTCCCGCCGTCGTATGCCTCGCGGTTCTGAATGCTGAGGAGGAACTCCTTGGCCTTGTCGCGGATGGCCTGGTGGGTGGGATCGCCGAGCTTGACTAGCGCCGTGAGGGAGGCGCTGGTCTGGTAGTTGGCGAGGCCCTTCTCGCCCGGCTGGTTGATGGAGCCGTCCTGTTGCACCATGGCGACGATGTAGGCGATGGCCTTCTTGACGCCCTCGTGATCCTTGAGCTTCTCGGCGTGGGGCGAGTCGAGGATGGCGGCCAGCACGAGCGAGGTCTTGCCGACCTCGGCGGGGCCGCCGAAGGTGCCGTCGTCCTGCTGCTGCTCGAGGAGCCACTCGGCGCCGCGCTGGAGGGCTGCCGCGTATGCCTCGCGGCCGGTCTTGCCGGGCGTCGCCGCCATCTTGGGTGGCGCCCCTGTCTTGGGCTCCGTCTCCGACGTACAGCCGAGCAGGCCGACGAGAGCCAGCATCACCGCGAGCTTCTTCATCACGACTCCTCCGAGTTCCAGGCCACGATCCTCAATGACTCGTGGAACTGGAGAGCAAATCCTGTGCCGCGCGACGCGGCGATGGCCCAACGGCGTTGCCCTCGGCGAGTGCTGCACTTAGGGCAACGCGACCGACTGGCGCCGCAGGGTCGTGGGGCACGGCCTGTCCGGGGCGCGGACAGCGGCTGTCCACGCGTTGTTGCCATCGCCATTCAACCAGATTGGTCTGGGGGATTCAAATCGGGGCGACGGGGGGACGATGCCACCTTGCTGGCCTGCGGCTGCTCTGCCGCCCCAGCCGCCTCCGTCACGGCGCTTGCAGCAGGGGCAGTTATCGGGGGCCGTGTGCACAGCCCCCACGGGAGAGGGCGCTGCAAACCGCCGCGCCAGAGGCGGCAGGGGCTGGCAATGGGGGGGAAGTCCGGTTCTGCTTCCTCAACGGCCCGGCTGAGCCGAGCCAGTCCCCTGGCGGATGGCGAAGGGTTTGAGCCGGCGGCCAGAGAGAACTTCGCCTTGAGGGCAACCCCCTCGCAGAAGGCTGGGGCAGCCGGAGGGGGACGCGTGTCGGCCACCGCTGGACGGCTACAGCCGCCGCATCGAAGACTGCGGGAGAGAGGGAGGGCTCCCTCTCACCAGCCCGATGGGGACAGCCTTGAGGGAGTGGGGGCGTCGGCACCGCCCATGGCGGGAGAAGGCGTGGATGGGGACACCTGGGCTGTACTGTCACGGTGTTTCAGGCATCGTAGCACTTCAGCCGAATGAAGTGCATGTGGCACAGCCGCCCTCGGCTGTGAAGGAGACGGCGTAGGACCTCGGAGAACACGCCGACGAGACGCTCGTCGGACGCCGACGGCGGCTGTGCCACACGGGTTATCCAA
>JADHXT010000059.1 GCA_016782825.1 Candidatus Brocadiia bacterium
GCGTCCTTGCCTGAGCCGAAACTCGACTCGCTGGTCGCGCACACGGTGCGGGGTGCCCAGGGCATTGGGCTGTGTCCCATCCTGCCGCCTCACCACCACTTGCGTCCGCCACGACGGAATCTGGTGAGAAGTGCGGGCTGGCTCCGCGAGGCCCTCGAGCGGCCGACACTCGCCTGGCTCATCCTGACCGGCGCCGCGGCCGGTCTCTGCTTGCACACACACTCGACCGGCCTGCTCGGCCTGGCCATCCTGTCGCTGATCTGCATCCTCCGGTCACGGGCACCGCTGCTGCGCCGCGCGGGGCAACTCGCCGTGATGCTGGG
This sequence comes from Candidatus Brocadiia bacterium, assembly GCA_016782825.1. Classification (GTDB taxonomy): domain Bacteria; phylum Planctomycetota; class PUPC01; order DSUN01; family DSUN01; genus BS750m-G60. Next base: position 324 of record JADHXT010000059.1, read on the forward strand.
GGCCGCGCTGCTCTGCGGCGGCCCGCGCTACATCGGGAACATCGTCGATCACGGCAACCCATTGCGCGCCGACGTCGCGGTCATGACGCTGCCCCAGGTCGACCTCAACGAGTACATGCACCGCGACCGCGGCCTCGAGACGGTCGCGGACCGCGTGCTCAACGGCTGCCTCAAAGGCTTCAAGAAGTGGGACGAATCCGGCGTGGCTCACTGGCTGTTCGCCGCGGCCATGATCTTCGCATTCCGGCAGGCCCGTGGGGACGACCTCTCGACGATCTTCCTGTGGGTCGTCGCGATCTACTACGCACTCGTCGTCGCCTCCGTCGCCGCAGGCGTGACGGTGATGGTCCGCAACGACCGCTACGCACTCACCGTGCAGCCCTTCGTGGTCTACCACGCCGCCTTGTTCCTGGGTCGTTTCTATGACCGGCTCAACCATCGGTAAGCGAATCCTGTTTGTCCTCGCGTGCGTGGGGGCCACCGTGCCCTTGCGCGGATCGGTGAAACGGGCCGCGCGGGGAGCAACGCAGGGCGGCGTTGATCGCCGGGGAGATGAGCTCGCCCGCCTCGCTCGCAGGAGCGAGCGCTTCTCGGCCCTCCAACACGTCCGACGGGCGGTCCCCAGCGATGCCCTCGTCCTCGTCTTCCGGCTCAACGAGTTCGCCTACTACGCCCGCCACAAGGTCATCAGCTCCTGGGACCCACGGATGGTCGGCGTCTACACACAGAAGGACGAGAAGGGGGTCTACCGCGAGCTGCTTCGCCTGGGCGTCGACTACATCTACGTGCCCAACTACGTGCTCCCGACGGTCGGCAACACCCCGGTGTTCCGCCTGCTCGCCGACCCCGAGGTCTGCGACCTGGTGGACCTCGTCGAGGGCTATCGTCTCTTGCGGCTGTTGCCGGCCAGGCGTCGGGTCCAACGGGTGCCCATCGTGCTCCCGAACATGGACTTCTCGCTCCGTCGCGAGGAGGGCAATGGCCCCGACTGGTGGTCGGTGATGACGAAGCCGGAGCGGCCCCCCGAGGGGAGCTGGCGGCTGGAGGCCGGCGAGGGCGGGAGGCCCGCGGTCACCATCGAGAGCGATGGCCGCACCAAAGTGCGTCTGTGGTCTGGGCGCGGGCACTACGATGCGCCCCCGTCGACGGCCCTGTGGCGCGGGGCACCGTTCGACGGACGCATCGACCCAGAGCTCACCTACTACTTCCGCGCGCGGATTCGGGGCCGCGGCCACTACCGTGTCGATCTGCTCGAGTACACCGACACGGGACAGCTCGCCGACATCCTCACCCTCTGGAGCGGCGTGCGGGCGAGAGCTCGCGCGGAGGAGTACCGCGACATCGAGTGCCTTTTCAGGCCCTCGCCCACCACGGCGCAATGCCGCCTGAGCGTCCATGTCACGAACGGGGCGCGACTCTCGATCCAGGACATTGCCATCGACCAGATCGTACCAGCCCAGGGAGCCTCACGCCCAGGAGAGGCCGCGCCATAGCGCATCACCGCCGCTTCGAGATGAGATCGGCGATCAGGGCGAGGGCGAAGACCTGCACGCCGGCCACGAGGAGCAACAGGTCCGAGGTCTTGAGGTTCGGCCCGACTCTGGCGTCGTACCACACCAGGTTGGTGAAGCCCTTGACGACGCCGGCAAGGAAGAGGACGGAGGCGAGCGGCACGAGCACCTTGAGGGGGCGGAAGTAGGTCACCGTGGTCGCGATGAGGAGCAGGAAGCCGAGGGTGTCGCGGACGGGGCGGATCTTCGACGAGCCGGTGCGGGGCCGCAGCTCGATGGGCACGTAGCGCACGGGCACGTCGTCGCACAGCATCGACAGCGTGAGGGTGGTGGTGAACGAGAAGCGCTGCGAGAGCAGATGCAGGTAGCGCTCGACCGCCTCGCGGCGGAAGAGCCGCATGCCCGAGTTGAGGTCGGGGATTTTCTCCTCGGCGAGGTAGCTCGCGAGGCACGTGAGCACCCACTTGGCGAAGCGGCGCGCAATCGGCTGCGCCACCCCGGGCGCCCGCGCGCCCACCACCATCTCCGCCCCCTCGCTCGCCCGCACCATCTCGGGCAGCTTCTCGACGGGGTAGCTGCCGTCGCCGTCGACGATGGCGAGCAGATCGTGGGCCGCCTGCCGGATGCCCAGCTTGATCGCCGCGCCGTAGCCCCGGTTCCGCTCCCGGAACAGCACCCGCACCGACGGCCGCCCCAACGCCGCCGCCTCCGCGACTGCGGCGGTCCCGTCGGTCGAGCCGTCGTCCACCACGATGATCTCGAAGGCGTCGACCTCCGGCGCCTCCGTCAGCACCGCCTCGAGCTCCTCGAGCACCGCCGGGATGCCCTCGGCCTCGTTGTACGCCGGCACGATCACGCTCAGATTGGCCATGCGGGTCACCTCGGCGCGGCATTCTAGCAGCGGCCCTGTCACGTGTCAAAAACCCTGCCGTCGCGTGGGCGCTGTAGGGGCGAACCTCGTGTTCGCCCGGCCCCCCGACCGAGGGACGGACCTCATTCGCAGGGGCGGGCGAACACAAGGTTCGCCCCTACACGCCGAGGACGCAGGCGGGGGCGCGCGGTTGACAGGAGCGGGGCCATCCGATACACTCGCCCCCAGCCAGGGCGAGGCGTGGATTCCCGCCGGATCGATGGGGTGCGAGGAGGTGCCCATGAGCCCAGGACTCACCTACCGCGCGGCCGGCGTCGATATCGACGCGGGCAACCAGTTCACCGCCGAGATCCGCCAGCACCTCAAGTCGACCTATGGCCCCCAGGTGATCGACAACCAGGGCGGCTTCGCCGGGCTCTACTCCATCCCGGGCAACGTCAGCCTCTTCGCGATGCGCTGCAAGAACCCTGTGCTCGTGGCGGGCACCGACGGCGTCGGCACGAAGCTCAAGGTCGCCCAGCGGGCCGGCGTCCACGACACCGTGGGCATCGACCTCGTGGCGATGTGCGTCAACGACATCCTCGTGCAGGGCGCCCTCCCCCTCTTCTTCCTCGACTACCTGGCGACGGGGAAGCTCGATCCGCGGGTGAGCGTCGACATCATCAAGGGCGTGGCCGAGGGCTGCCGCCAGGCCGACTGCGCGTGCCTGGGCGGCGAGACGGCGGAGATGCCCGGCTTCTACGGCCCAGGCGAGTACGATCTCGCCGGCTTCGCCGTCGGCATGGTCGAGCGGGCACGAATGCTCGACGGCCGCAGGAAGGTGAAGCCGGGCGACGTGGTGCTCGGCCTGGCCTCGGCCGGCGTCCACTCCAACGGCTACTCGCTCGTCCGCAAGCTCTTCTTCGAGCAGGAGCAGATGCCCCTCGATCGCCTCGTGCCCGAGCTCGGCTGCACCCTCGGCGACGAGCTGCTCAAGCCGACCCGCATCTACGTCCGCTCGATCCGCTCCATCCTCGCCCACTACCGCGTGAAGGGTGTGCTCCACGCGCTCGCCCACATCACCGGCGGCGGTCTCGTCGAGAATCTGCCGCGGGTGCTCGGCCCGCGTTGCGTGGCGAAGCTCGACAAGGGCTCGTGGCCCCGCCCGCCCATCTTTGCGCTCATGCAGCGCCTGGGGCGCATCGACGAGGCCGAGATGTTCCGCGTCTTCAACATGGGCATCGGCATGGCCGCCATCGTCTCGCCCTACTACGCCGACGCCGTCACCCGCCGCCTCGAGCGCCACGGCGAGCACGTCGCCGTCCTCGGCGAGGTCGTCCGCGGCGACGGCCCCGCCGTCGAGATCCTTTAGCGCCCGTCTCATAGTGAGCTGTGGGAGGGCGAGGCTCCTGCCGAGCCGCCGTCCGCGCTGGGCGGACGGCCGTCTCGGTGTGATGGGTTACCCCCGTCCGCGGCTCAGCGGGAGCTTCGCCCTCCCACCAAGCATCGGGCGCGGCTCGTTGTGGAACGCGCTCTCAGGACTTGACCCCGCCCCCGATTTCGCGTAATCTTCACGCACGACGGGCCTGACCCATTCCATCCGCTTCCGGGGACGAGCCGATGCAGATTCGCAAGATCATGCAGACCGACGTGGCGACCCTCCAGCACGACGAGCCGCTCATCGACGCCGTCGAGACCACCGCCAGCGAACGCATCCGCCACATCCCCGTGCTCGAGGGCAGCCGCCTCGTCGGCATCATCAGCGCCACCGACATCAAGCACGCCACCCCCTCGCCCCTGCTCGAGGGCAACCAGGCCGACTACCGCAAGATCCTCCACGGCACCCCCGTGAGCCGCATCATGCGCCGCTCGCCCATCACCGCGAGCCCCGACGACTCGCTCGGCACGGTTGTCCGCCTCATGGTCGACAACAAGATCGGCGCCATCCTCATCGTCGAGGGCGAGCAGCTCGTCGGCATCGTCTCCGAGCTCGACATCCTCCGCACCTACCTCCAGGTCCTCGAGGTCATCGAGTGACCTCCCGCCTTAGATCACATTAGCCTTGACAACCCCGTGTCGGCTGCGGTATGCTCCATGACATGCCATGGGGGGCAACGGCTTCGGAGCGGGTGGGAGATCACTGCTAGCGGATCTCTGGTTCTTGGGGGGGTTGGCAGTTAGGAGGGACGTCCAATGAGACATACTCAGCTGTGGGTTGCGTCGGTCGTGATCCTATGGGCCATTGGCGCGGTGAGCAGCGTCCGCGCGGCCAACTATGAGACGTGCTTCGCGTTCGACCCTGTGTTCATCCAGGCCGATCAGCGCCACACCGCGCCTGCCGCCAAGGCACCCCCTACCCGACGCGCGGAAGCTCCACCGGTCAGGCCGCCCTCGCTCCGTTCGTCGCTCGCCAAGCTGCGTGCGGCCCTCAAGGCGATTTCGGCCCCAGCCGGCCACCCGTCCGCCGGCAACTCAGGGAGGAAGACCCCGTGACACCCAGCCAGCGGCTCGTGTTGGTGCGTTGCCTTGCCATCGTCGCGCTCCTCGGCGCGCTCTCATGGCATTGCCCGGCAAGCGGCTGGTGGGACGACGCCGGCCCACAGGCCGATGAGGTGGGCTACCGCGTCGCCAACTACCCAGAGGAGTTCGAGAACGAAGGCCGCGAGGAGGGAGACGACGCGGAATGCAAATGGGAGTGTGCGGACAGCAGGTCGACCGAGTGGTACATCACCGAGGCCAATGCCGATGTGCGCTACAAGCCCGAGGGTGGCAGCTATGCCCATGTGAACGGCGAGGATGGCGAGGGCTCGGTCGAACAACGGGAGTGAAGCGGATCTGGGTCGAGTACTGGCCGGGCGTGGTGCCAACGGACCGCATCCGGACCGACAGCGGCGCCGTCGACGCTGCCGGCGCCACAACGCTAACCGACTCGGACAAGGAGTGGGACGCAAGCGTGTGGGTGGGCGGAACCGTGTGGATCACCGGCGGGACCGGCTCGGGGCAGGTCCGTTCGGTCACCGCGAACACGGCCACGGTGGTGACCGTCGCTCAGCCGTGGGACACGACCCCGGACGTCGACTCCGAGTATCAGATCGAGGGGCCCAATACCGGCCGGTACCGGGACGATGGCTACATCCACGTGTACTGCCACCGGCCCCACGATGGCTGCGTGCCAGACGTGCGCTGGGGGCGTTTCTGGATCCTCGACTGCAATCTCGAAAGCACTCGTGGTGGCTCGCCCGGTAACTCGCCGGACGCCTGGTCACCCAACAACGGCGACGGGTCGGTCCGGGACCGCGCCCCGTACGACTACTCCGATGACGGCCATCCTCTCCCCGTGGCCTACAACGACGACGATGACGACGAGGACTCCCTGGAGACGCCCGACCGCGAGCAGTCGGGCTCGGTCACGGATGAAGACGACCTTGAGCCACTGCGCTTTCAGTTCACCGAAGGCATTGTCCAGCTCCGTGGCGACTCCACGGAGGCGGACAAAGGGAAGGTGAGGGTCCGCGTCAAGGGGCGGGCGCCCGAGGGAGCCGGCGAGGAGCTCGTTCGCCACCCGTTGCTGCGTATCTGGAAGACGGAGACCAAGGGCGAGCAGATCGTGCTCGACACCTGGATCCCGGTCGAGGGACAGGGTCTTGGCTGGTACCAGAAGGAATACGATCTGAGCACCGACTGGGAGACCTTCGCCTCCGACCTGCTCGATCCAGTGAACCGCGACAAGACGCTCTACGTCGAGGGCTATGAGCCGAGTAGCGACCCCCACGATGCCGTGATTGAGCTGGAGTACGAGCTGGCGGGTAAGACGGCGACCGACACCGTCCGCTACATCGTCATCATCGTCGACCTCGACGTCGATGCCGACCGCGATGGCGGGTTCCCCGAGCGTTACGAGGACGAGTGGCGCGAGGACAGCTTCAGCCGTGCGCGCGGCGCCGTGGTGCTGACCAACAGCAACAGCGACCGGACCGACAGCACCGACATGGACCACCAGAATGATGAGATCGATGGCCCGCCGGACTTCTCCGACACGTCGCATGTGGTCCTACGCCGCCCGGGCTTGCCATCGATTCCCTCGGGCCTTCGCGCGGTTCTCCGCATGCCGACCCCGCAGACGACTCACTTCAGGGTCTTCGACAACAGGGCGGAAGGTGAGGACGAGTTCCTCGGCCCAGCCGAGGGGACTGACGACGGCTCGGGTCGGAGATTCAGCGTCATGCCGAGCGAGTGGGTGGCCTCTCCTCAACACCAGTCCACCTGGACCTTCGGGATTGAGTCGATAGACTACCTGGGGCAGCAAGACACCGAAGGGGAAGCCCAAGTCGAACTGGTCTACCAGATCGCGAGACACGGCGGATGGGAGGACTGGTCCTCGGACCGCGCCCAACTCCAAGTCGCGCCGTGCGTGTTCACCTGGAACGGGCAGAGCGCCGTCGCCGTCTACGCAAACCACCATCTCGTCGATGGCGTCCGCTCAGCCCTAGCCGGGACCAGCATTCTCGTTGAGGAGGCGGGCGGCAGCAACATCTGGGTCCAGGACTACGCCGAGTTCGTCAACACTTCCAGACGCGGCTCACCGGACAGCGACTGGCTCCTGCGCACGATCGTGGACCTGAAGAAGGTCGAGGAGTTCAAGGTCGTCTCTTGGCCTGAGGACCTGCGGAAGGCAGAGTCGCTCTTCGGCTACATCCAGGTGGACAACGGCGGCCACGGTGGCGGCATCATGGCGACGCCCCCGTTATCCAACTACCCCGTCGGACGGCTCGTCCTCTCGACAGGCGGCCACACGCCTGCGTTCAGAGCCTTCGCTCAGGCACAGAAGGTCCAGGTCACCGACACGGGCGGGTACATCGAGGTCGACACCGGGTGGTTGGACACGCCGATGCATGCCGACGAGGTCATCTGTTTCGTGCCGAAAAGCGGCGGGTACGCCGTGATGGTCCCAAGCCCGAAGCGCGCAGTGAACATCATGCATGTGCAGTTTGTTGCAGGGAACGGGGACGCGAAGTGGACGAAGATGGGGGTCGCGGGCGAAGATCCTGAGGAGAACAAGACGATCCAGGACAAGCTCGTCAAGACAACGGGGGGAGTGGTTCAGGCGACGACGCTGGCGACTGCCGTAGGTGCGGGCGCGACCACGTTCACCCTCAGCTCCGCTCGGTTTGCCACCGGCGATGTCCTTCGCATCGACGACGAGTACGTAACCGTCACGGCGGGAGGCGGCACAACTACGATCACTGTGCTGCGAGCACAGCTCGGATCGAGCGCGGCGGGCCACGCGGCGAACACGACGATCTACGCGGTGACGGACTTCGTCATCCACAACATCTGGAAGCGCAACCAGTACGATGGGCCGCAGCGGATCATCGACGGCATCGTGCAGACCCTGAAGACCGATCTGGGCAATCTCACCCTTGATGTGCGGCACCTGCCAGTGCTGTATGAGCCCGTGCGCGTCGACACGTGGACCCCATGCACGCCTAACCTCGTGTTGGCCGCGGTGGCGGGAGGCAAGGTGATCACGAGCCAGACCTATGGACCCTCCAAGGGTGGGACGAACTACTTCGAGCAGGACGTCGTGACAGAGTTCGCCGGGCTCGCCGTGACCCCCGTTTTCATCGATGCGTGGGATATGCACGCGGAGGCGGGGGGAGTGGACTGCGGAGTCAACGTGGTTCGAGACCCGCTCGATTACGTCGACTGGTGGGAAGCGTGGCCGGAGTAGCCACGGGCCAGGCGACTGCGGGCCGTAGAAAGGAGACCGTGCCGTGGCCAGGACAGGCGTCTCCGTCTTGACCGTGGCCCTGTTTGCCGGTCAGGCCCTCGGCGCGACGACCGGCGGCGGTGTTCCTGCTGACGTACCGGCGCTGTTCTGGGCCGCCGTGGGCGCCCGGGGGGCCACGTATGCGGGGTTCCGCGACCGGCTGGTCGCAGGAGGCGAAGCGAGCCGCCCCTTCCTTGAGCAGATGGCACAGAACGGCGCCGAGTGGCAGGAGCGGGCGATGGCCCGCGTTCTGCTGGAACGGCTTGACAAGCCGACGCAAGTGGCTGGCCTCCTTGAGTGGACGCCGCAGGTCGAGGAGAGCCGACGGCCCAGCATCCGCGTCGCGCGCTATGGGGAGGCGCTGGCCGCGAGGTGTGCCGAGACGCCCATGGTGCTCGTCGAGCGGATCTGGAAGCACAACGGTCTGCTGGCGAAGCACCCGCCACTGAATGCCAAAGCATACGCCGCCGAGGCGCTCGGCAACCTGCGCGTGGCTGGAGCCGTGGGCGCGCTGTGCCACCTCGTTCTGTCGGAAGAGGCGCCCGACGGCGCATACTGCCCAGTGCGTGTGTGGGCTGCGGCAGATGCCCTCGGCAAGATCGGCGACCGGCGAGCCGTGCCGGCACTCCTCAGGCTGCACCTGCTGTATCGCAGCAGCGGGGCCGCGGGTGACGCACTCGACAAGTGCATCGACAGGAGCACGATCCGAACGGTCAGGGTGTTTGCCCGGCGGATCAACGACCAGCACGTGAGGCGGCTCCTGGAGGCCATCGCGGACCGGAAGGCGAAGGAACTGGCAGCCGGCGAAGAGTAGCCCCTGATGGGGGCGCAGCCAGGAGACCAGCTCATGAGGCGCTCGGGCAGGGTGGTCCTCGTCTTCACGGCCGTCTGCCTCGTGCCGCTCGCCGCGCGAGGGCGCGCTGGGGAGCTCAACGACGCGGACCGCGAACGGGCGCGCCGGGAGCTCTGGGCGGCAATCGGGTCGCGTGGGGACACCTACATTCAGTTCCGGGACACACTCGTTGGGCGTGGGGACGCCATCCGGCCGTTCCTGGTGCAGGCAGCGAAGCGTGGGGAGAGCTGGCCGGAGCGGCTCATGGCAGCCATCGCGCTCGAGCGCTTGAACCAACCCAAACGACTTCACGCGGTCGTGGCGTGGTGGAGTCGCGCCGAGGTCCTCGGCGATCTCGACGCGGACCTCCAGCAGCTCGGGCGGTCCCTGGCAATGCAGTGCCAGGACACCCCCATGGTGCTCATCGAGAAGGTCTGGAAAGGCAACGAACTGCGGAACGCCAAGGTTGCGGCGGCTCAGGATGGTGCGTGGGCCGCGGATGCGCTTGGGTGGCTGGGTGACGAGAGAGCTGTCGAGCCCCTCATCCTCGCTCTGGAGAGGCATTGCGAGCAGGCGCCTCAACTCCTCCATGTCATTACGGCGGCGGGGGCTCTGAGGCGACTCGCCCATCCAAAGGCGGTCCCGGCGCTCTGCCGGGCATCTGTGCTCTACGGCGGCGATCGCGCGGGACGGCATGCACTCGATGCCCTCCGAGCTTGCGCCGATGTGAAGACACGACACCTCATCCGGGGCTTCGCCCATCGGCTTGAAGACGGCCAAGCCAAAGCCGACCTCCTCAAAGTTGCCGACGCAGTCAGAACGAAACTCCCTCGCCGCGGAGCCGTCCGCAGACGACCATGACAGCGACGCTGTCCTCGCCCTGCTCCGCCATCGACGGCGGAGCTCAGTTCCAGTCCCGCCTACCACACTTCCCCACATTGACAGATGCAGCCGGCCTGCGCTAGCATGGCGCGAGCGACGATGTGCAGCCACGTCTCTGAGGAACCCAGCCCGTGGGCAAGCTCTGGCAGGGAATCCGGGCCATCGGCCACGGCATTGGCCTGGTGGCCAACTTCGTCGTCCTCGCCGTCTTCTACTTCCTGATCTTCGGGCCATTTGCGCTCGTCATTCGGCTCTTCCGCCGCGACATGCTCGGCCTCGGGGGGGCGGAGCGCCAGAGCTTCTGGGTGCCCCGCGAGCCGGATGAGCCGTCGCTCGAACGGGCACGTCGCCAGTCGTAGAGTCATCACATGCACGTCCTCGGCATCTCGTGCTTCTACCACGATTCGGCCGCCGCGCTGCTGCGCGACGGCGAGGTTGTCTTTGCCGCCGCCGAGGAGCGCTACACCCGCAGGAAGCACTGCACCGACTTCCCCCTCCACGCCATCCAGGCCGCCCTCGGCCACGAAGGCATCACCATCGCCGACGTCGAGGCCGTGGCTTTCTACGAGAAGCCCATCCTCAAGTTCGACCGCCTCATGCTGTCGAGCATCGCCACGTGGCCCCTGGGCTTCCCCATCTTCCGGCGCTTCGTGCCCCTGTGGTTCAAGCAAAAGCTCCAGACGCCCGCCATCTTCCGCCGGGAGCTCGGCTTCACGAAGCCCGTGTACTACGTCGAGCACCATCTGGCCCACGCGGCGAGCTCGTTCCTGGTCAGTCCCTACGACGAGGCGGCCATCATCACCGTCGACGGCACCGGCGAGTGGTCGACGACGACGATCGGCGTCGGCCGCGGCACCAAGATCGCCCTCGACCACGAGATCCGCTTCCCCCACTCGCTCGGCCTGCTCTACAGCGCCATCACCCTGCACCTCGGCTTCCAGGTCAACAACTGCGAAGGCAAGATCATGGGCCTCGCCTCCTACGGCGACCCCGAGCCCTATCGCGCGGCCTTCGAGCAGCTCATCGCCGTCCGCGACGACGGCAGCTTCCATATGAACATGGACTACTTCGGCTACCTGCACCGGCCGGCCATGACGAGCAGTCGTCTCGACGGCCTCCTCGGCCCGCCCCGCAAGGGCGGCGAGGCGCTCGACCAGCGCCACATGGACATCGCGGCCGCGCTCCAGGCCACCCTCGAGGACGCGCTGATCAAGATGGGCCGCCACGTGCACGAGACGACGGGCCAGAGCAAGCTCTGCCTGGCTGGCGGCGTCGCCCTCAACTGCGTGGCCAACGGCCGCGTGCTCCGGGAGACGCCCTTCGACGACCTCTACATCCAGCCCGCCGCCGGCGACGACGGCACGGCCATCGGCTGCGCGGCCTATCTCTATCACACATTGATGGGGAATCCCCGCGTCGGCCCGCTCCGCGCGGCCTATCTCGGCGACGGCTTCACCGACGACGACGTGCACGCCTGCCTCGACGCCAGGGGCGTGGCCTACCGGCGGATGGAGCGCGACGAGCTGCTCCGCTGGACGGCCCGGCAGATCGCCGACAACCGCATCGTCGGCTGGTTCCAGGGCCGCATGGAGTTCGGGCCCCGCGCCCTCGGCAACCGCTCGATCCTCGCCAATCCGTGCAGCCCCGACATGAAGGACATCCTGAACCACCGGGTGAAGCACCGCGAGCCCTTCCGCCCCTTCGCCCCGAGCGCGCTGGTCGACCGCGCGGCCGAGATCTTCGACCTCGGCGTGCCGAGCCCCTTCATGCTCCTCGTCGCCGACGTGCATCCCGACAAGCGCGACGCCGTGCCCGCCATCACACACGTCGACGGCACCGCGCGCCTCCAGACCGTCGCCCGCGACGACAATCCGCTCTACTACGGCCTCATCGCCGAGCTCGCCAAGCTCACCGGCGTGCCGGTCGTGCTCAACACCTCGTTCAACGTGCGAGGCGAGCCGATCATCCGCACGCCCGACGATGCCTACGCCTGCTTCGAGGGCACCGGCATCGACACGCTCGTGATGCACGATTGCGTCGTCGAGAAGCCGACAGAGGGAGCATGACGGCCTGCGGGGCCGAGGGCGGCGTGGTATAATGCCTGTGTGGACGAGGAGCGCTCAGGAACCCGGATGGGCTGCTTGTGAACGTGGTTTTCGGTTTCTTCCATCGCACGTGGCGCTACTTCGCCGACCACACGCGCGGCTTCTGGGAGCTGGCGCGCGAGCTGGGCTACTACCTGGCCGACAACCAGCGCTGGTGGCTCACCCCCATCGTCGTCGTCATGCTCCTGCTCTCGCTCATCCTCGTCCTCGCCGCCAGTCCCCTCGGACCCGCGTTCTACGCCATCTTCTGACTCAGATACGCGCCTCATGAGGCCAGAGAGCAAGGACGATGCGGAAGCTCTGGCGCAAACGGTGGGTGAGGATCCTCACGTACCTCCTGACGGCGCTGTGCCTGCTGGGCTGTGGCCTCTGCTGGCTGTTCCGCATCTCGAGCCTCGACAACGTGGTCGCTTGCGGAATGCTCCTGGGGGGCACCCTTGCAGGCCAGCCGGTGTGCCCCGTGTGGTGGGATCTGGCTCTCCGCCGCATCAACCCGGGCGATTCGGTGGACGAGCTCATCAGGAGGAGGCCGCCCGTAGCGATGGAGCACGAAGGATCGTACACGGTGCTCTATTACGAGGTCGACGGCCCTGCATTTGAGAACACCGTGATCGTGGCCAAAGACGAGCGACTGGTCCTGGCAAGGAAGTTCTCCTGCACCTACGAGCACACTTTCTTCGACGAGGACTGAGGGAACACGATGGGCCTGATTCAAGAGCTCCCCGAGCTGGTCGCCAACAAGATCGCGGCGGGCGAGGTGGTCGAGCGGCCGGCGTCGGTGGTGAAGGAATTGGTGGAGAATGCCATCGATGCGCAGGCGACGCGCATCGAGATTCACCTCGAGCAGGGCGGCAAGAAGCTCATCCGCGTGACGGACGACGGCGTGGGGATGGACGCCGACGACGTGGGCATGTGCTTCCACCCCCACGCAACGAGCAAGCTCAAGACGTCGCAGGATCTCTTCTTCATCACGACCCTGGGCTTCCGCGGCGAGGCGCTGCCGAGCGTCGGCGCCATCGCGCAGGTGCGGCTGGTGTCGCGGCAGGCGGGGAGCCCGTCGGCCATGGCCATCGAGGTCGCGGGAGGGCAGTTCACCGAGACGAA
>JADHXT010000060.1 GCA_016782825.1 Candidatus Brocadiia bacterium
GGGTTGCTACCGCCTGTGCATGCTATCAGTTCAACCGTCTCTATAGCTACGACCCAGACACCGTATCCGCTATGGGCGGCGGGTCGGCTCCCTATTGGAACACGGACCCTCCGCCGCCCACACCATCCGACGCTTGCGGCGGATTCACGACTTATGTGGAAACGTGCCGAGACTTCGCTCTCGAAGCCGGTGCTCCGTTTAACTATGCGCTCGTCATCCGACGAGCGACGGTCCACGAGTGCGGACACGTGCTGGGCGGTCGCCACGAGGATGGCGGCATTATGGCTCAGCTCGGGATCACGAATGGGAAGAGCTTCAACGGGGTATCGCTACGGCGCTTCATGTTGCTTCGGGACATGGGCCCGGGCTCACCGTGATGGGCGTCCCCCGGAACGGGCGAACCCAGCTTCTGACGCAAAGGAGAGTGATCATGGTGGCGGTCGGTCATACACCTGAGCCTTCGTGCATCGGCCATCAGCACAGGTTAGTGTGTTGGCCTCTCGCAGTGTTCTTGCTGGCGCACAGCGTGTCCTGCCTGCGCACATCGATGGCCGGTGTGAAGGAATGGCACCTCATCGCGTCCGTTGGCAAAGAGGTCTACGTGGTCCGAGAGCCCGTTCTAGTGACTCTGCAATGGAAGAACACGTCCCGGTCCTCTCAGCGCCTCAGAGTCCGCAGACCGTCCACGATAACAGTGCTCAGGAACGCCAGCAAGCCATTGGGATACGACCTCTTCAGGACTGCCCTTGAGCAGATCGGCGGCTTGATGGGGAATACTGTCGTTGTCGCCAGCGGGGAGACGTTTGAGCAGTCTTCCTGGCTTCTCCTTGGTAGGAGTCGTGGACAGAGGGAATGGGAGTTCCTGCTCTCGGTGCCTGGCAAGTACTCCGTGTCTTTCCTCGGCTTGGCGCAAACAGGCAAGGAGGTCAAAGTCGAGTTCGAGGTCGCACCGGTGGCCACAGAACAGGACAGGCAGGCTCTGAGAGCGTTCTCACCTGCTGCGGCTTCCGTCTTCCTTGGCGAAACAAGGATACGGCCTGTGCAGAAAGACACAGCGGGATTGGAGCACGTTTCCCTCAAGCACTCGCATAGCACCTACGCACCTTACGCTGCCATTGGGGTGGCCGAGTACCTGTGGCGGAGCGCCGGTGGATTCAAGCTTGACTTGGAGCGGTACAGGAGGAACCTCGACGTGGTGATCGAATCGCGTCGGCATCACCCGCTCCGTCCGAGGGCGCTGTACCTGCTGGCCCGGGCGTACATGTACCGAAAGGGGAAGAAGGACGAAGTAGCCCGCGTTGCTGCCAGGCTGGCCAAGGAGCACCCTGAGAGCCCGTACATTGGGCTCATCGAGAAGGAGTCCGGGCTAGCTCTTGGGCGAGGAACGAAAAAGAAGCGGGCAGTGGGCAGTCGGACGAGGCGTGGCGAAACGAAGCTCGCGCGAGTAAGGCCGGAGCGAATCCCCGAGGGCCCGCGCGAAGCGTTTGAGGGCTATTGGCGGAGTTTCGCTGCCGGGAAGGTTGATGCGGTCGCAAGGCTCCTACACAGTGAGTTCATAGGAGACGAGGGGGGCAAAGCGGCCAGGGAGAAGAGGCTGGCGTGGGCTTTGGAGAAGTACGATGTAACCACGTTGAAGATCGAGGTCACTGATTCGGAACTGAGAACGTCACACAGGCGGCCACGAACATTACGGGCTATTGAGAGGTCGTGGTCCGGGCGAATCTGTGTAATCACATACTACATCACGACCGCTATGACGGAGCGGCGGAGCGGCAAGAACGAAGGCGGGCGAAGTGGCCCACTGCAGACTGCGTTGCTGAAGACTGACGGCAAGTGGCTCCTGATCTCTGAACACGCTGAACCCCAGCCCCGGAACTGGAAAGCCGGCATGCTGGCGAATCAGCTTGAGTATCAACTGAGCAAGTCCTTCGAGACGGTGAAGGTGTGGGACGGCAGAGAGGACGTCGTCCTCCGTGATGAACTCAAGTCACGGCTGTTGAAGGAGAAAGCAGATGCCGAGCTCTCCTGGCGCACAGTACGCATGACTATGGCCGGCCCGAAGAGGGACATGCCGCGGTTCGAAGGCGAAGTGACGCTGCAACGGTCAGATAAGGGAAATGGCAGCCGCACGTCTCGCAGCAGGGTAGTAGTGTCCTTTGTGCTGGACGATGGTCGCCTTCGACTTGCCGCCATAGAGCCAGTCCAGGACCAGTGACTAGCACGTTTGATTCGAGTCCTCGTCGGCGAGCCGGTTCGCGTCCTCGGAGAGCGCCACTGAACTGACGGGTGGCTGCGGATGAGAGAGCCGTGCGGTGAAGGCGTGGCGAGCCACACCGGCCCCGGGCCTGCGCGGCCTCGTGCTGCGGCTGGTGAGAGGGCAGTCCACGCAGACGGCGTTCGATGGGGACGGGGCCGGGCACGGTTGTGCCTGGGTCCATGTGGTATAGTAGTGTACATGTATGCTGGGTTCTCGTAGCCGCAGCACGAAAGGAGAGGAACGTGCAGACGCTCATCCGACGGGTCGTGGCGATGGCGGCGATAGTGGCCTGTGCCGCGGCGTGTGCGGCGGGCGAGGCGGCGGTGGGGCAACTGGTCAATGCGGGCTTCGAGGGGGGCGCCGGGAAGGACGGGGTGCCCGAGGGCTGGGCCCAGGGCGGCTGCGAGATGCCCCTGGACGTGGCGCGGGACGCCAAGGTGAAGAAGGAGGGCGCCCGCTCGCTGCGGCTCGGCTCGGGGGGCAAGCCGACCGACTCGAACTTCTATCAGGCCGTGAAGCTGGAGCCCGGGGCGTTGTACCGGCTCTCCGTGTGGGTCAGGACGAAGGACTACAAGCCGGTGGGCGGCGCCGAGGTGCGCGCGACGGTCAGCGTGCGGACCCACCGCAACGGCACGATGCTCGAGCTGGGGATGCCGCACGAGGGCACGACGGACTGGGTGCAGGAGACCGTCGACTTCGTCGCGCCGGGCAACGGGCAGGCTCTGGTGGCCTGTGAATACGCGAGCTGGGGCCGGGCGACCGGCACGGTGTGGTACGACGGGGTGCGCCTCGAGCGGATCGCCGCTCCCGGCAAGGCGGCCGCGCTTGCGGAGGCGCCCCGCGGCTGCCACGCGCGGGCCGAATGGGCGCTCCGCCGCAACCCGCCCGACTGGGTGGCCCTGGCGGGCGCCCTGGAGAGCTACTATGCACAGGGCGGAGCGCGCGTCCCGGGCCGCGTCGCCCAGCACCTCCTCAGTTTGACCGTGGCCGCGACGGTCAGTCCGGCCGCCCGCCGCGCGCTGGTGACGCTCTACGGCAGACACGCTTGGTGCGTGCCGCCATCGGTCATTCTCGAACAGGACGTCCGTCCGTTCCTGACGGAGGCGGCGAAGGACGCCCAACTGGCCGCCATGGCGAAGCTGGGCCTCGCGCGCGTCGAGGCCCTGACGGGCGAGGCCGACGTGGCCGGCGCGGCGAAGATGATCCAGGATGCCGTGGGCAAGGACAAGGCGCCGCGCGAGCGCCTGGTGCGCGCGCTGCTGGGCGACGTGAAGTACCTCCAGAGCAAGAAGCTCATGGCGCAGGCCAAGCGGGTCTGCGCGGTTCTCATGGCGAGCGTCCCCGCAGGCGATCCGACACGGGCCGACGTCCAGGGGGCCAACCTGGGCGTGCTCATTGCTGCCAACGACACGGATGGCGCATGGGCCGCCGCCAGCAGACTGGCCGACGCGAAGGCGGACGTGCCGAGCCCCGTGCGGCGGCAGGCGCTGCTCGCGCTGTGCCAGATCAGCGCCGCCGCGGGCAACGCGGCGAAGACCCATCAGTGGCTCCACCAGGCCGACGAGCAGTTCGCCAAGAACCGTCGGGAGCAGGCGCGCTTCCACCTGGACTTCGCGCGGCAACTGGCCGCGCAGGAGCGCTGGGCCGACGTCGCCGCGGCGTGCCAGCGGGTGACGGCCTCCTTCCCGCAGGAGTTGGGCACGTGCTTCGAGGCCCAGCGGCTGCTGGTGCGGGCCTTCACCATGCAGCGCGACCACGACCGGGCGCTCGCCGCCGCCAAGGTGCTCTACGCCGTGGCGCCGAACTCCGAGAAGGAGATCACCGAGGCGGTCAATCTCGTGATGCAGGCGCTCAAGGCGCGCTACCGCTCCATCGCGCTGGCCAACGACTTCGTGGCCTTCCAGTCCTCCGGCCCGGCCGGCAGGGACGGGAAGAAAGGCACCGACGACGACGTGCAGAATCCACTGGCCGCGGTCCAGTGGAAGCCGTCGGCGGAGGCCGAGGCCCTCTTCCAGAAGACCTTGAAGAGCCTGCCGGAGGACTTCAGGGGCCGGCGCTGGCGCGGCCATCTGTATCTCTACTGGGGCAAGCCCGAGCTGGCGCTCAAGGAGTTCGTCCGGCGGTACGACGAGGCGCCGCTGGAGCAGAAGGCCCTTGATGAGGCCATCGACGACCTCGTCGTCGCCCTCAAGGGCTTCTGCGGCCACACCCTGGCCGGCGAGCGCTTCATGGCCTACCAAAAGCACGGCCCGAAAGGCGAGGACGGCCAGCTCGGCACGGTGGACGACCTGGAGGACCCGCTTCGAGAGCTGTTGAAGCCCCAGAAGTAGCCCCGCCGCCCGCGGCCCCGCGAGGAGGGATACCCCATGGGCAAGCGCACCGATGCGAGGAAGGCGCTCCCGCTCCTCCTGGCCGTTGCCATGGCGGCCCGGGTCTTTGCCGCCCCCGCGGATGACCGCGTGATGACCGCGCGGTACCTCTTCGATCAGTTCGTGCTCGCCGAGCCTGCTGAGGCGCACGATCAGCTCGAGGCATTGGCCCACGTCGCGTGGTTGATCGATCGCGCGGACCGGGCGCGCGCCGTCCAGCCCTTGTACCGAGAGGCCCTCCGCTCGCCGCGCGTGACGGACGCCTCTGTGGCGGCGGCGCTGGCGGAAGGCTACGCCGCGTGCCTGCGGAAGCAGCGGCAGCCGCTGGCCGCCGTCGCGCAGGCGCTGCGGGAGATGAGCCGGGAGGCCAGGGAGGGAGCATGCCGGGAAGCCGTGCTCGCCACGGCGGAGCGCCTGGACCGGGTCCTGGCGGGGCGCGCAGTCGCTAGCCGAGAGCATGGAGGCAGGCGCCTCGCCGTCTCCCACCGGGCGGAGCGCGCCAAGGCTCCCGTGTTGAGCGCTCCTGATGTTCAGGATGCGGCAAGAAGGCCCAAGCGGCCGGCCTTGCCTTCGGCGCTGACCACGGATACCGGCGCCGCCCGCGCAGAGATGAGGCGCGTCTCAGGCTCGGAGCACGCGGCCGCCGGCCGCGTTGTTCCAGCCCCCATTGCAGTCCCCGAGCCGGCACCGAAGGTGGCTCGGCGGCTGCCCTCGGTGCCGGAGGTGTCCCTGGCCGCGCCCGCAGGGGCCGTCGGCCCGTCCGTGAAGGCTCCCGAAGGGAGATCGGCTGCCGCCGGCCCGATGCCCAGGCTCACGGCGCCGCCCGCGCCGGGCCGGGCTGCCCTGCCTGAGCTTCCCGACGTCGCGGCCCCGGCTCGGCCGGCAGCGTCCGCGCTCCGGCTCCGCGAGAGCAAAGGACTCCCCCCTGAATCGCTCGAGCCCATCGAGGCCACCCACGGCGCCCAAGGGCGGGCGCGCATTGCCGCGGCGCAGGCCGGCGCCGCCGCGCTGGAGAAGCTCGTGAAGTCCCTCCTTGTCGAGGCCGACTGGAAGGCCCGGAAGGGCGATCACGAGGGGGCCATGAACGCCCTCGGCGCCGTGGTCCGCGACGCCCGCAACTCCTCGGCCTCCGCACTGGCCGTGCAGCGCGCGCTCCCCATCGCCCTCGCCGGCCTCCAGGGCGAGGACAGGGAAACCATCCTGCGGGAGTTCGAGCCGTGGGTCGGCCGCCTGGGCGGCGAGCGGGACCGGGAGCAGGCGAAGCTCCTCGTGCTTCAGCAGCGGTACCGGGACGGCGCCTTCGTCGTAGCCAGGGAGGGCCTGAAGAAGTTCCTGGCCGGCCACCCGGGCTCGGACCTCGCGCCGCGCGCCCGCCTGCTCCTGGGCCTGGCCGCCTGGCGGACCGGTGATCGAAAGGAGTCCATCCGGCGGCTGCGCGATCTGCTCGCGCGGCATCCCACGCACGACGTTGCACCGCGGGCGCTGTTCCTGGTGGGCTACCTGCACTTCGCCAGCGGCGAGCGGGAGCCAGCCAGGGAGGCCTTCCTGCGCGTCATCAAGGACTATCCGAAGAGCCCCTTCGCCGACCGGGCCGTCGAGTTCCTCGGCGGCGAAGCCGCCAAGCGTGCGGAAGCCGAAGCCGGGAAGCAGCCATGACAGCCGTCACCCGCCGCCGCTGCCTGTCCGCTCTCTTGCCGACGCTGCTTCTGCGGTCGCGCGCCTGGTCGGCGTCCGCGGCGAAGCCGAACATCCTCTTCGTCATGATCGACACGCTCCGGGCCGACCACGTCGGCTGCTACGGCTACGAGAAACCGACCACGCCGAACCTCGACCGCCTCGCGCGTGAAGGCGTCCGCTTCGCCGACTTCCACACCGCGGCCCCGTGGACCATGCCGTCCGTCATGACGATGTTCACGTCGCTCCATCCCACCGTGCACGGCGCCACGAGCACCCAGCGGCGCGCCAGCCTGAAAGTCACCACCCTGGCGGAGCGGCTCAAGCGCCTCGGCTACCGCCGCACCGCGGCCATCACGAGCAACCCCACCGTCAACTCCCGCTACGGCTTTGCCCAGGGCTTCGACCTGTACGACGACTACACCCTCTTCCTCGCTCACGAACTCAACCTGTTCGGCACCGAGGACGTGGACCAGCGCCGCGGCATCACCGAGGCCGTCACGTCGCACTCGGTCACGCAGACGGCCACCCGATGGCTGGAGAAGGAGGGGCGGGAGAGCCCGTGGTTCCTCTTCCTGCTTTACTTCGATCCCCACGACCGCTACGTGCCGCCGGCGCCGTGGGACCGGCGGTTCGACCCGCACCCGAACGCCGCCAGCCGCCGGCGCCGAGACACCGGCCCGCACTTGCTGCACCCCAAGGCCACGCCCCAGGAGGTGGAGCACGCGCTCGCGCTCTACGACGGCGAGATCGGCTACACCGATCACCACATCGGCGCACTCCTCAAGAAGCTCGACGCTCTCGGCCACCACGATGACACCCTCGTCCTCCTCGTCAGCGACCACGGCGAGGAGTTCCTCGACCACGGCGGGGTCCGCCACGGTCGCACGCTGTACGACGAGCAGACCCGCGGCGTCCTCATGCTGCGTCACCCCGACACGCTCCCGGCCGGCAAGGTGGCCCCCGTGCCCGCCTGTCACCTCGACGTCACCCCCACGATCCTCGACGCCATCGGCGTGAGGTCCGCTGCCGCATGCCAGGGCACGAGCCTCCTGCCCCTTGTTCGGAGCCAGGGAGCCGCGGCGCGCCCCGTCTTCCTCGAGGGCGCCACGCGCCCCGAGCTGCGGGCCGTCGTCCACGGCCGCCACAAGCTCATCCGCGACACACTGACCGGCCGCGAAGAACTCCACGATCTTGACGCGGATGCCTCCGAGCGAACGGACCTCGCGTCCCAGAAGCCGGCCCTCTGCCACCGGCTCGGCTCACATCTCGACCTGCACATCACCGCCTGTGCCGCAGCGGCTGGAGCCTACCAAGTCGGCGGCGTCACGCCACGGCCCAAGCTCACGCCCCGTGACCTCAAGACGCTGCGCGCGCTCGGATACCTTCAGTGAGGGGAGCCGCCTGATGTCGGCCACCGCCACACGAGCCAGCATAGGCCCACGGCAGCCGCTGTTCCACTTCCCGACCTTTCTTATGGCACTCGCTGCACTGGCAGGTCATGGCGCCACGGTCCGGGCGGCCTGCACGGTCCTGGCCGCTCAGTACAGCATCAGGACGTCTCGCGATCCCGGCCGCGCCACGGTGCTGATCCGCAACGGCGGCAAGGAGCCCGTCCATGTGGTTCGTCTCCTGCTGGATGGCACTCTCCTTCCGGCCTTCGGGATTGACGAGGGTTCGCCGACCCCGAAGGCGCCTGCCGACCCGGCAAAGGCGATGGCCGCGGCGCGCGTCACTTGGGCGCGACTTGACCCGCACCCCATCGCCCCCGGGCGAAGCGCCTGCCTCCGCATCCAGTTCCGAGCGAGGCCCGCCTACCCCTTCCGGCTCGACCTGCTCGGCCACGGCACTCTTGCGGCGAGATGCAAGGTCTTCCCTGTTCCCCATCCGCTCCGCATCACGAATATCGCCTGCGACGAGGGGCTCACCGTCATCTGCATCCATGTGGAGAATGCGTCGTCCCAGCCCGAGAAGCTGAAGGCTCTGGAACTGAATGATAAGGACGTGACGGCGCGGACGTGGCGGTCCGCCGCGGTGTTGGCCGCGCACGCCAAGGAACTCTTCGTCCTCCGCGCCCCCGGCCTCCGCGCGGGCGATGCGGCGGCTGTGCGGGTCATTTTCGATTCGGGGCGCTCTGCCGTGGGGGCGGTCCGACTCCTCCCCGTCTTCCCGATCGTCTCCGAGCGGGGAGACGTTTGCCCCGACCTCGGCATTCTGGAAACGCAGGCGAACTGGCCGCCGTCCGCGAGCGCGGAGGCGCCCGCCATCCCGCGAAGCGCCAGTGCCGTTCGGATCTTCTCATGCCCATCCCACGCGCGCGGGGACGACTGGGGGGCCGTTGCCGGCGAGAGCCTCCGTCGCGGAGCCGTCATGGCCAGGCGGGCGCCCCGCGTGCCGGCGTACCTCGCCGTCTGCCGCTCCCGGTCCGACCTGGCCTGCCCCGTCTTCGCGGGCCTGGCCGACGCCGCGTTCCTGAATCCCTGCCTGCCTCAGTACAGCCGCCGCGGTCCCGCGGATCCCCTCGACGCAGTCACCCGCGGGATGGCTCTCCTGCGTGACGCCAACGCGCCCGCGCCGTGCTTCGCGCTCGTTGCCGCGCATGCCTTCGGCGACGCGAAGCATCCCCTATCTGCGGCCGAGCTCCGCCGCCTCACGTATGCCACTCTCGCCTGCGGCGCCCGCGGGCTCATCTATCGCGTCGCTCCCTCTCGACTCACCCCCCGGACGACGGACGCCCTCAGGCAGATCAACGAGAAGGTCAGGCCGCTCCGGCCCCTCTTCCTCCTCGCCGAGCCGATGGACTGGGCCAGCTCGACGAACCGGCAGGTCCTGCCCCGCGTTCTACTCGCCGGCAGGGACGGCCTGCTCCTCTTCCTTCTCAATGCCGGCGACGGGAAGGGCCGCCTGACAGCGGCAGGTCCCGCCCAGGTCAGCGTCCGCATCCCCCCATGGCTTGCGTCCCTGCGTCTCTCCCCGGAGAGCGACCGCTTCGACGGCACGGCCACGGTCGAAGAGCGGCGCATCCTCGTCAAGGTGAATCGGTTCATCACCGCCGCTCTGCTGGTGTTCCGCGTTGAAGGTGCGCGGGGGAGCGGGCCGCCGGGGTCGCTCCCCCGGCCCGAAGGAAGGGAGGCCGGGCCATGAACCGCACAGCATGGGAGCTCTCCCACTCGCTCGTCAACGGGGCGCAGGACAGGCGGTCGTGGTGAGCGACAGCGGCAACCATCGCATCCAGGCCTTCGCCCCCGAGGGAACGTTCCCTTCCATGCTCACGGCACCATCTCGCAGATGGGACAGGACCAGTCGCCGCGTCGGTGCAGGATGTCCTGTGCCCGCTTGCCGCACAGCGTGGCGACGAAGACCGCCGCGTCGGGATGGGCCGCGCCGTGCTTCAGCGGAGCGGCCACCACAGGGAAGGGCTCGCAGAGCTCCCGCGACAGGGGCCGCACCGCGGCAATGTCCCGCCGGAGGTCCGGCTTGCCGACGTGGAGGTCCTCCTCGTAGCAGCATTGCTCGTAGAGCACGGCGGCCTGCACCTGGCCGAGCACGAGCTGTCGCAGGGGCGAGGTCTTCGCCTTCGGCGCGACGGCGTCCAGGATTCCGAGCTTACCGAGGGCCGCGCGGGCCAAGCGCCCGGAGGTGAGCGTGGGGCGGCCCATGCCTACGGAGTTGACCTCCTTTTTCGCCAGATCGCGCAGCTCTGCGACCGTTTCCTTCGCCTTCTCCGATACGGCGAGCAGGAGTGTCTGGCGCAGGATCTCTCTTGCCGAGCCCTCGTCCACCAGCCCCATCGATTGCAGGACCTCGATCTCGCAGGGGCCCATCGCAATGTAGACGTCGGGCTTCCCGCCCGCTCGGACGCGCTTGATGAGCTGGCCTGGCGTGCCCGTGGCGAACCGCACGGGCGTGGAGGGGCGCTTTTCCTGGAAGACTTCCACGATGCGCCGCAGCCGCTTCTCCATGCACCACGGAGCGAAGACCTCGAGTGGACGGGCCTGGGTCCCAGCCATGGCGGACGGCGGCGCGTGAAGCGCAAGGAGAGCGCCGACCACAAACATAATCCCCCGCAACGCCCATTCCGCGGCTCGTCTCACGAGGTATCCTCCAAAGGGCGTTCTCGTAGAATCGCTGTTGACATCCGGCCCGCCGCCGGCGACAATATTAAGCCAGGAGTATAAGAGTATGTCAGATACCCGGAAAAGTCAAGTGGCCGACCTCGATAGCTGCCCCTGCACGGGAGCCACGCTCGACAAGCTGATCCAGCCTGCGATCCTGACGGTGCTTGCCGAAGAGGACCTTCACGGCTACAAGATCGCCGAGCGCCTTGCCGACATGCCGCCGTTCGAGGGGCAAAGACCCGATGTTTCAGGCGTCTACCGCTTCCTCAGGTCCATGGAGGACAGGAGCATGGTGGTCGGAAGCTGGAACCTGTCCGAACGGGGGCCGGCGAAGCGGCTCTACAGGATCACCGCCGCTGGGCGGGAATGTCTGTCGCGTTGGGTGCATACCCTGGAGGTCTACCGGCAAGCGATCGGCGGCCTGGTGGAGATCGCGCGAGAAGCTGCGGGGACACCCAGTTGCCGCCACGGTGCCGCTCGCAGAAGCGGCACGACCAAGAAAGGATAGCTCATGCGTCTGCCTTACAGGCCCGAACGTATCCTGGACGAAGCTCTCGGGGGGCGTGGCCCGGGCAAGGAAGACTGCACGTACCTGTTGGGCTTCCAGCCCGAGTCGCTCGAGGCGGCGACGACCGTGGCGGTGGCGGACACGACCTCCCGCAAGCGGTTCCATCTTCACTTCATTCCCACCAGCAGTTCCTGGCTCAACCTGATCGAACGTTGGTTCCGCGAGATCACGGACAAACGCATCCGTCGCGGCGCGTTCAAGAGCGTCCCGGCACTCATCGACGCCATCCTGGAGTTCATCGAGACGCACAACGACGACCCAAAGCCATTCGTCTGGAGCGCACCGGTCGACCGCATCCTGTCCAAGATCGCCAAATGTAAAGAAGCGTTAGGGACACTACACTAGTTACCTTCCGCCAGCCGACGCGCAGTGTGCAAGACGTGGAGTCCCACCGACCTGGCCCCCGCCGACGCGGGGAGAATAAACCCGGTGCCGCCACTCCCCCTCTATCCATCCCGCTCGGATGCATGAAGAAACCCTGGGCATCTGCTGTCTGGCGGCAAGCCGCTCTGGGTTGACCGTGGCACCTTGACAGGGGGGGCAAAGGGCACTAGAATCGTCGCCGTCGGTGGGGAGCTATCCGGGGACGCATCGTATGGCGAAGCATGCCGCCAAGTGCCCGAAGTGTGGCCACCGTGTCGATTTCGATACGGCGGTGGGCGACCACATCATCTGCTCGGGGTGTGGCGCGAAGCTCCGCGCGCCGAGCAAGGCGGAACGGTCCGCAGGCCCCGAAGACCCCACGCAGGGCGGCGCTCCCCCTTCGGCCGGTGACCCGTTGATCGGCCAGACCCTCGGCGAGTTCGTCATCGAATCGGTCCTCGGCCGGGGCGGCATGGGCGCCGTCTACAAGGGCACCCAGCCCTCTCTCGGGCGCTCTGTGGCCATCAAGGTCCTCCCCGAACGCCTCGCCAGCGACGCCAGCTTCATCGAGCGGTTCCACCGCGAGGCCCGCGCGGCAGCGGCGATCAATCACCCCAACATCATTGAAGTTTACTCCATCGGCAAGGACAAGGGCCACGAGTATATCGCCATGGAGTTGGTGGACGGCGAGTCGCTCCGGGACGTGCTGCGCCGCGAGGGCCGCATCCCGCCCGACCGCGCGCTCGAACTGATGAAGCAGGTGGCCGACGCCCTCGCCGTGGCCCACGCCCAGGGCATCCTGCACCGCGACATCAAGCCCGACAACATCCTCCTCACGAAGCGGGGCCGCGCCAAGGTGGCCGACTTCGGCCTCGCCAAGCAAACCGACACCGACGTGTCCATCACGATCACTGGCCAGACCCTCGGCACGCCGCTCTACATCCCACCCGAGGCCGCGCAGGGCGCAAAGCTCGACGCCCGCTCGGATCTCTACTCCCTCGGCGCCACCTTCTACCACCTGATGGCTGGCCGGCCACCTTTCAAGGGAGCCACCGCCGCAGAACTGATCATCAAGCATGACCAAGCGAGGGTTGCGCCGCTCCAGCAGGTGGCGCCCGACGTGGCGCCTGCCTTCGCCCGCATCATCCACCGCCTGCTCCGCAAGAAGCCGGCCGACCGCTACCCGGACGGCTGCGCCCTCCTCGAAGCCCTCCAGCGCGTCGAGGCTCATGTGGCACAGCCGCCCTCGGCTGTGGCTGCTGCATCGCCCGACGCAACCACCCCCACCCAGCCACCGACGACTCACGCGCCCCACCCAGAGCGCCACCCCGCCAAGAAGGGCAAGCTCCTCCTCCTCGGCGGCCTCGCCGGCGCCGTGGCCCTCATCATCGTTCTGATCCTCGCCCTCGGCGGCAGGAAAGGCACCCCACCCCAAGCCAAAGCTCCTTCTTCCCCCTCTTCGCCTTCCCCCTCTTCGTCTACACCCCCGAAACCAGGCACCCGGCACCCGAAACCTTCTTCTCCCGCCGTTCCTCGGCAGGAGAAGAACGCCGCCCTCTGCCTCCAGTACGCCCGCCAGTGCGTCGCCAAGGAGCTCTGGAGCCAGGCCCAGGGCTACCTCGACCAGCTCAAGGCCAAGTATGGCGCCACGAAGTTCGCCGCCGACAGCCGCGCCGCCATCGCCGCCGTCCAGGCCCAGGTCACCGCCGCCCTCGAACCGAAGGCCCCACCGCCCAAGAAGCGACCTCCGCCCAAGACAGAGGCACCCCCGGCCAAGAATCGGCCGTCGCCTAAGACAAAGACACCCCCCGACCCGCCCGTGGCGTCCGAGCCGACGCCACCCGCGCCCGAACCGCGGGCCGATGGGGGGGCTGCGGAGAAGGCTGTAGCCGCATATGCGGAGCAGTCGGCGAAGGT
>JADHXT010000061.1 GCA_016782825.1 Candidatus Brocadiia bacterium
GGTCGAGGCCATCCACTCGGGCGGAACGCGTGCCGGTGTGGGCGACGGCGTCGTCGATGGCGAACCGCACGCCGGGCTTCTTCGGCTGCCCCCATGCGGCGGCGCCCTGCTCGAAGCCGGGGTTCTTCACCAAGTTGGCCGGCTGCCCAGCGGCTGCGAGCGAGGCAAAGAGCAACAGCAGGGGGAGCGCAGCAGGCGGACGGGTCATGCGTGTGCTCCTAATCGGCGAGGACCATCACCCCGTAGGTGTGGAGGACCGTTTCGCCGGTGATGGTGCGGCCGGTGAGCAGGTCGGTGTAGGACGCAGGGCCGAGGTCAATGGTGGCGGGGCGCGAATTGAAGTTCATGAGGAACGCGAAGTGGCGGTTGCCATCGGTGCGGAGCGTGGCGGAGATGCCCTCGGGCAGCGTGGCGATGAGGGCGCGCTGGAGGCGCAGGCGCGTGGCGAGTGCGGCGTAGAAGTCGTGGAGGAAGGCGTCGTCGTTGCGCGAGGCGATGTAGTAGGCTTCGCCCGAGCCGAACTCGTTGACGGTGAGCGCGGGCCGCTTGGCGTAGAAGTCGCTCTTGTAGCGGGCGAGCACGTGGGCGGATTCGGCGTGGACGAGGGCGCACAGTTCGCGGGCCTCGTACTCGTGGCAGAGGCCGAGGGCATTGCCGTCCTTGGGCACGATGTGGTTCACGTCGCCGGGATAGAGGGCGTCGATCTCCTCGTCCCAGATGCCCAGCAGCTTGCGCAGCGGCCCGGGGAATCCGCCGAGGTGGCACAGGTCGTTTTCGTCGACGATGCCGCTCCAGTAGGTGGCGACGAGGGTGCCGCCGGCCTCGACGAAGGCCTCCAGCCGCTCGGCCACGCCGGGGCGCACCATGTACAGCATTGGGGCGACCACCAGCTTGTAGCCGTCGAGGGGCTGGTCCATGTCGATCACATCCACGGGAACGCCGCGCTTCCAGAAGGCGCGGTAGTGGCGCTGGCAGGTGGGCAGGTAGCCCTTCTCGTGGCGGGGGCCTTGGGCGTCGTCGATGGCCCAGGCATTCTCCCAGTCGTAGACGACGGCCACGTCGGGGTGGACGGTGGTGCCGACCACGTCGTCGAGCTTCTCGAGGCACTGGCCGAGCTCGGCCACGTCGCGGAACACCCGGCTGTCCTCGGTGCCCACGTGGTCGACCACGGCGCCGTGGAACTTCTCGCTGGCGCCGCGGCTCTTGCGCCACTGGAAATACTGCACCGTGTCGGAGCCGTGGGCCACGGCCTGGAGGCTCGACAGGCGGTGCATGCCCGGGCGCTTGAGCTTGGCCACGGACATCCAGTTGGTCATGCTCGGCGTGCTTTCCATGAGCATGAAGGGCTTGCCGCCCTTGAGGCAGCGGTTGATGTCGTGGACGAAGGCCACCGAGCAGGCCAGCTCGTGGTCGGGCTGCTCGCCGTGCCAGCGGGGATAGCTGTCCCACGAGATCACGTCGAGGTGCGGGGCGATCATCCAGTAGTTGAGGCCGGGGTAGGTGCCCATGAAGTTGGTGGTGATGGGCACGTCGGGGGTCAGCTCGCGCAGGGGCGCCATCTCGTGGAGCATGAAGTCGACGGTCTGGTCGGTGATGAAACGCTTCCACGACAGGTTGAGGCCGTGGACGCTGCGCTCGCCGATGGGGCTGGGCGGCTCGAGCTGGCTCCAGTCGGTGTAGGTGTGTGCCCAGAAGGTGGTCCACCACGCTTGGTTCAGGGCGTCGAGGGTGCCGTAGCGATTCTGGAGCCAGGCGCGGAAGGCGTCGCGGCACAGATCGCAGTGGCACTCGCCGCTATACTCGTTCGACATGTGCCACACGAGGAGCGCGGGGTGGTCTTTGTAGCGTTCGGCCAGCTTGGTGCTGACCAGGCGCGTCTTCTCGCGGTAGACGGGCGAGGTGAAGCAGTGGTTGTGGCGCACGCCGTGGAGGTTGCGTCCTCGGTCGGGGCGTACGCGGAGCACCTCGGGATACGTCTGGCTCAGCCAGGCCGGCCGCGCGCCGCTGGGGGTGGCGAGCACGGCGTAGGCCTCGTTATCGGCCAGCAGGTCCATGATGCGGTCGAGCCAGGAGAAGTCAAACTGGCCTTCGGCCGGCTCCAGCCGCGCCCAGGCGAAGATGCCCACGCTCATGGCGTTGCAGTGGGCGAGCTTCATGAGGCGCATATCTTCGGCCCACACGGCCTCGGGCCACTGGTCGGGATTATAGTCGCCGCCGTGGAGGAAGTGCGGGCATTTGGGATGGATCGGCGGATAGCGTTCGGGCACGAGGGGGTCCTTTCGAGCGCACGGGAGTAGACGCGGGCGAACTGCCCGGCCGATCATACCCACGCGCGCCGCGGCGCGCAAGGCGGGTGAGCTCGCATCGACCGCATGGGCGGGAGGGGGCATTCCCGAAACCGGGGGCGGGCCGGCGCTGAGCCCCCTTGACTCCACGCCTTGTTGATCTATACTGGGGCCCGGACTCACCAAGGCGACGTGCCACGCCATTCTGCCCACGAAAGGAGACGGCCATGAAGCGTGCGATGTGGATGCTGAGCGTTGCGAGCGTGCTGCTGTGCGGGGGAGTGCTCGCGGCGGCCGAGGAAGAGGCCATCGAGCCGAAGGAGAAGATCGCGCTCTTCGACGGCAAGAGCTTCGATGGTTGGGTGCGCTACCTGCGCGGCGGCAAGGGCGACCCCGACAAGACGTGGGCCATCAAAGAAGGCGGCGCGATCGCCTGCACCGGCCGCCCCGCCGGCTACATCCGCACCGAGAAGGCCTACAAGAACTACCACCTGCGTCTCGAATACCGCTGGCCCGGCCGCACCGGCAACAACGGCGTGCTCGCCCACATGGTGGGGAAGGACAACGTGTGGCCCAAGAGCCTGGAGTGCCAGGGGCAGTTCCACGCGCAGGGTGACTTCTGGGAGATCGGCGGCTGGAAGTTCAACGAGCACACCACCGGCGGCCACCGCGTGCGCGGCCGCAACGTGCACAAGTACGATCCCCACAACGAGAAGGAGCCCGGCGAGTGGAACGTCTACGAGGTGTGGGCCGTGGGCGACGTGGTGCGCCCCTACGTGAACGGCAAGCTCATGAACGAGGCCAGCGGCTGCCAGATCACCGCCGGCAAGATCTGCCTCCAGAGCGAAGGCGCCCCCATCGAGTATCGCAACATCACCCTCGAGCCGCCCACGGGCAAGCCCTGGCCCGTCACGCCCACGAAGAAGACCGAGCTGTTCAACGGCAAGGACCTCACCGGCTGGGTGCGCTTCATCCCCAACGAGAAGAAGGTCGACGGCACGTGGCAGACGCAGACGGTCTGGACAGTGAAGGACGGCGTCATCCACTGCACCGGCAAGCCCAACGGCTACATCCGCACCGAGGAAAGCTACGCCAACTACAAGCTCCACGTCGAGTGGCGCTGGGCCGCCAAGCCCACCAACAGCGGCGTGCTGCTCCACAAACAGGGCATCGACAAGGTGTGGCCCACGTGTGTCGAGGCGCAGCTCATGCACCAGAACGCCGGCGACTTCTGGCTGCTCTCGCACTCCACCATCAAGGCCGGCGGCCAGCAGATCGGCCCCAAGCCCTACGCCAACGCCAAGAAGCGCGGCGAGCCCGCCGAGAAGCCCGCCGGCGAATGGAACACCTATGACATCACCTGCGATGGCGGCACCGTGAAGCTCGTCGTCAATGGCCGCCTCATGAACGAAGGCACCGACGCCAACCCCTCGAGCGGCACCATTTGCCTCCAGAGCGAGGGCAGCCCCATCGAGTTCCGCAACGTGTATCTCGAGCCGTTGGGGAAGTAGCGAGAGCGCGCCAGACGGGCCGCCACGCTTCTGTTTGCACGTCCGTTCGACTATCATAGTGCGCATGTATTGAACTGCCCGTGTCGCCCCTCGACACCACAGGAGCACGGCCCCGTGAGAACCGCAGCACACAAGGCCCCGTGGCTCGTCGTCACTCTCCTCCTGCTTGCCACGACGTCGCTCGCCGCCGACAGCTTCGTCATCCGCGCCGACTGGTTTGACCGCGGCAACGTGGACACCGACAAGGTGGCCAAGGGCTACACAGGGAAATACCCCTGCATCGCGAACGGCAGCAAGTATCCCAACCAGGCGGAGTACGACGTCGACTTCCCCGCCGCCGCCGAGTACACCATCCACTCGCTCTACACTGCCGCCGCCGCGCGGCCCGTGGACATCTATCTCGACGGGAAGAAGCTCGCCACCGGCTTCACCAAGACCACCGGCAACTGGAACACCGACCACGCCAAGTGGTTCCAGGAGTGCAAGGTCACCCTCACCGCCGGCAAACACACGGTCAAGCTCCAGCGGCAGGACTGCATCCCGCACATCTGCGCCCTGCGGTTCGACTCGCCCGTGGCTTTCCCCAAGGACTGGGCGCTCCAGCGTAAGGTCGCCAGGAAAGCCATCGCCAGAGCGGCAGGCCCCGCGGGACAGCTCCCCGACCAGACGAAGTTCCTCGGCTGGTATCCCTACGACCCGCCCACCAGCTACGACTACCGTCAGCCCCACGGCCACGTGCCCCTGCCCACGCCCCGCGCCCACCGCATTCTCGAGTACGCGCTGATGGGCGGAAACTACAAGGTGGAGGCCACCCTCGTAGGCCCGGGCCAGACCGCGCCCGCGACCACCGACGCCCGCCGCAACGAGCTGCTTCAGGCCACCCGCCCCGGCTCCGAGCCCACCGATGGCTGGGTGGCCGACCTCGTGGCCAAGGCCGGCGACAAGGTGCTCGACCGCGACACCCTCGCCCTCTCGCCCCGCCACCTCGACACCATGCTCAAGCACATCGTGCTGCTCATCGGCCGCTTCCGCGACCTGCCCGGCGCCAAGCCCGACTGCCTCGACGCCGAGCGCCGCGAGGCCGCCCACATGGCCTCCTTCGCCCACGCACTCCTCACCGGACAGAAGGACACGCCCGACAAGTGGCAGCAGTTCTACAACGTGTACCTCACCGCCTACCGCCTGAAGAACAAGGTGGCGCTGAGCAACCCGCTCATCGACTTCCCCTCCGTGGTCGTCGCCAAGCGCCTCACCTACAACACCAGCCACATCTACACCACCTACTACGACGGCAGCGGCCGCTACAAGGCTGGTAGCGGCATCTACACCCTCAGCCCCGTCCGCCCCGACGGCAAGCTCACCTGCCTCACTCCCTCGATGAAGCCCGACGCCATCTACCGCGACCCCGACCTCTCGTGGGACGGCTCCCGCGTGCTCTTCTCCTGCAAGCTCGATCGCAAGGCCGCCTGCCACATCTACGAAGTGGGCACCGACGGCAAGGGCCTCCGCCAGCTCACCAAGGGCCTCTACGACGACGTGGACCCCTGCATCCTCCCCGACGGCCAGATCGCCTTCATCTCCACCCGCACCGAGCGGGTCACCCTGTGCCACAACGCCTTCACCGTGAGCAACCTGCACACGATGAACGCCGACGGCTCCGGCATCCGCTGCATCTCCACCAACACCATCCACGACTTCACGCCCAGCGTGCTCGCCGACGGCCAGATCGCCGTCAGCCAATGGCGCTACGTGGACAAGCACGTGGGCAACAACCAGAGCCTCTGGCGCTGCAATCCCGACGGCACCCGCCTCGTGCACGTCTCCGGCGCCCACTTCGGCCCCGTCACCCTCTGGGGCGCCCGCCAGGTGCCCGACAGCCAGAAGATGGCCTGCATCCTCGGCCCCCACATGCCCTACGCCGTAGGCCCCGTGGCCGTCGTGGACCCCATGTTCACCCACACGAGCCCCGCCGCCTACACCAACCTCACGCCCGAGATCCCGGCGCCCAGCCACGCCTCCTGGCAGCGCCCCGAGAGCGGCTACTACGCCGACGTGTTCCCCCTCTCCGAAGACTACTTCCTCGTCTCCTACTGCTACGGCCCCGACAACCGCCAGCCCACAGGCTACGCCATCTACCTGCTCGACCGCTGGAACAATCGCGACCTCGTCTACCGCGACCCCGAGCTCTCCACCTTCGAGGTCTTCCCCGTCAAGCCGCGCCCCCGCCCGCAGGCCATCCCGCCGCGCTCCGGCGAAGCCTGCGCCGTGCCCAACCACGCCGACCCCACCCAGGCCAAGCAGGGCACCTTCTACGTGATAAACGTTTATGAGGGCCTCACAGGCATCCAGCCCGGCGAGGTGAAGTACCTGCGCATCATCGAGGAGATCCCCAAGCCCGTGGCGTCCCGCACCCGCGGCTACGGCCTCCAGAATCCCGCCATCAGTTGGCGCGGCCACTTCGCCCTCAAGCGCATCTGGGGCACCGTGCCCGTCGAGGCCGATGGCTCGGCCTACTTCAAAGCCCCCGCCAGCCGCGCGCTCTACTTCTCCGCCCTCGACAAGGACTACATGGAAGTGCAGCGCATGCGCAGCTTCGTGACCGTGGCGCCCGGCGAGAGCTTCGGCTGCGTGGGCTGCCACGAGCGCAAGACCAGCTCGCCCCCCACCACGCTCCCGCTCGCCATGGCCCGCCCGCCGTTGGACATCACGCCCTCCTACGCCGGCGCCGACCACGGCCCCGACTTCTATCACGATGCGCAGCCCGTGCTCGACAAGCACTGCGCCAAGTGCCATACCGGCCCCAAGCCCAAAGGCGGACTCGACCTCAGCCCCGAACACACCAACATCTTCAACGTGGCCTACGAGTCCCTCATGAAGCGCGACCTGGTGAGCTACGTGAACATCTACCAGGTGAGTACCCTCCTCACCCGCCCACCCAAGTACTTCGGCTCCCACGCCAGCAAGCTCGTCCAGATCCTCCGCACCACCCACAAGAAGCGTGTGCAGATCCCCCAGGAGGACTGGCGCCGCCTCGTCACCTGGATCGACGCCAACGCCCCTTACTACGGCACCTACGCCTACACACGCCCCAACACCGTCGGCGGACGCGAGATATTCGCCCAGCATCGCGGCCAGCTCAACGACCTCTACGCCCGCCGCTGCCAGAGCTGCCACGGCAAGGGAGGCCAGGAGCGGCACCTCCTGCGCCTCCGCACGCCCGACGTTGCGGCCAGCAGGCCCCTCGTCGCGCCCTTGGCCAAAGCCGCCGGCGGCGCCGCCACGTGCAAGCAGGCCACCTTCGCCTCCGCCAGCGACCCCGACTACCAGAAGCTCCTCGGCATCTTCAAGGCCATCGCCGCCAACCCGCGTGTCGACATGCAGCCGGCTCGGCCGCCGCTCACCGACCCGAAGTGCCGCTACGTCTACCGCCCCGGCGTCACCCGCGAGCGCGCGCAGTGAGCTCCACGGGGGACGCCTCCTCTTCCGCGTCTTCTCCGCTGCCTCTGCTTCCTCTGCGTGAGATGCTTTTCTCTTCTTCGCGTCTTTGCGCCTTTGCGTGAGATCCTCTCTTGAAGCCCCTCATCGCCGACGTCCGCCGCGCCCTCGACCGTCCCCTCGAAGCGGCCACCACCCTCTTTGCCGTCAGGCTCTTCGCCGCCAGCGCCGAGATGGTCATGCACGCCATCGAGACGGCCGTCGGCTACTTCGTCGGCAGCACGGCGCGCACCCCGTCCAAGGCCAGCGTGCTCCGCTTCGCCGAGGCCTACCTGCCCGAACTTGGCCGCGTGAGCCCCGGCGCCGACCTGGCCCTCGCCGACCACCCCAACCGCCCGCTCGAATCGGTGGCCGAGCTGCTCTACGAGGGCTTCCACGGCGGCCTGTTCCACGACGACGGCCGCCCCGCCGGCGTCCACTGCCTCGATAGCAAGAAAAAGTGGATGGTGAGCGTCGAGCCCGACGGCAGCGCGAAGCTCAACGTGCTGCCCCTCCACTGCCAGTTCGAGCGCGGCATGAAGCAGTTCCTCAGAGACCTCGCCCGCGACGACGGCCTGCTCGCGCGCGCCGCCACCCGCGCCGCCTTCCTCGCCCATCCTATCGTCATCAGGATGGAACCACAGATGAACACGGATCAACACAGAGAGGACAGCGAGAGAGCGAAGCCAACAGAGAGGACTCGAACATGGTGCTGGAACAGGCAAGGCGATTCCCAGCTCGAACCCCGATTTCTCTCCCCCTCTTCTCCGTGTCTCGGTGGTTAGTATCCGTCATCTGTGTTCATCTGTGTTCCTCTGTGGTTCCATCTCATGCCGCCGGCCTGGATGATTTCCACTGGCGCGAGGACTTCGCCACCGCCGAGCGCTTTGCTCCGCGGCCCACCTGGCTCAGCAACGCCTCGACCACCGCCGCCGTCGCCAGTGACGGCAGGATAGCCACCTTCCGCGTGGACGAGCCGCGACAGGGCATGAAGTGGTCGGCTACCATGCCCTCGGTCGCCCTCGACGAGACCCCGTGGCTCGTCCTCCGCTACCACGCCGACAATCTGCTCGCCACCAGCGACGACTACCTCATCTACCTCGACGACGACGTGCGCGACCGGCAGCTCAACGCCATCCGCCTGAAGGACGCCGTCGCCGATGGGCAGTGGCACACGGTTGCCGTCGACGTCACGACCCTCACCAACGCCCCGGGCGTCCACACCCTGGCCGTGCAGGTGCAGTCCACCGCCAAAGGCGGGGCTCGCCTGCTGCTCGACTGGCTCACGTTCGCCGCCGAACCACCCGCGGGCGCCACGCTCATCCGCCGCACGCAGGAAGCCCCGCTGCGGCCCGACTGGGTCGCCCCCCTCGCCCAGGCCACGTGGACACCGCACACCGGCTGGCTCAGCAACCCCGCGGCCAAAGGCAAGCACGCCGTCGCCCTGGCGCCCCTTCCCCCGCAGGGGGGCAAGGGGTGGCGATTCCGCATTGCCGAGGCAGGACGCGGCATGAAATGGTCGTGGAGCCTGCCGAAGCCGGCGCCCCTCGAAGGCCACCGCTACGTGGCCATGCGCTACCGCGCCACGGGCCTCCGCCCCGCAGGCGACTACGCCCTTTGCGTCCTTGGCTCCCGCGTCCCCGACGGCCACGACTACGCGTCCATCATCCCCTCCGCCGCGCTCATCTCCGACGGCCGCTGGCACACGGCCACCGTGGACATCCGGCAAGCCGCGCGCGACTTTCCCTCCATCACCGCCCTCGCCGTCCAGGCGCAGGCCGCCACAACCAATGCCACGTTGGAGGTCGCCGACCTCCGCTTCGTGAACGCCATCCAGCCCTCGCGTCTCGCCGACTTCATCGACTGGCAGCCCGGCGCGAAGTTCGATGGCACCCAGCCCATCCCCATCCAGGGCAACGCGTCCAGCGCCCCGTGGCGCAAGCACCTTCGCCTGGCCGACTGGTTTCCCCAGGCCGAGATCACGGCCCACGGCATCCCCTTCCGCCTTACCGTCCCGCAGGTTGGGAACCTGCGGGAGGGTTCTGGCCTCGCCGCCACCGGCCTCCGCGCGAAGGAAGAGCTGCGCTTCCCCGCCTCCGTGAAGGCCAGCGAGGTGTACCTCCTCCTTCTCGGCGCCTTCGTCGGTACCGAGGAGCCTGTCTACGGCAGCGGAAAGTTCAAGGCCATCCGCGACGTGGACCGCTTCCGTCTCCGCCTCGAATACGCCGATGGCACGGCCGACGAGTGCCTGCCGATGAACGCCGCCACGAAGCAGTTCGGCATCACCCCCGGCCCCCAGGTCCTCGTCGCCGCCGCCGACCCCGCCAAGACCCTCAAGTCCATCGTGCTCCGCGACCTGTGCAAGCAAGCCGCCTTCGCCGTCGCGGCGGCCACGGCGCGCGCTGCCGGAAGACGCGCCTTCCCGGAAGCTGTCGAAGACGGCCTCCCGCTTCGACCCAAGCGATTCGTCCGCGAAGGCGATCCTTTCAAATACGAACTGGGAACTGAGATGAGCGGTCAGCCCGGGTTGAGGGGACTCGTCCACAACCCGACCGGCTGGAACTACCTCGAACGGCCATGTGCGCTCATGGAACTTCATGTCGACGGGAAGCAAGTCATCGCGGAGTCCTACAAACGATACGCGGTCAGGGATGTGTACGAAGGCGGGAAGCGGCTCTGGGGGTGGGGCGAATGGGCATACCACGTCACGAGCGCCCCTGGCCTCGATGTGGAGTTCATCTTCGGTTGGTGGGGCCACGATAAGTGGGCCGAGCGCCATCCTTACATACGCGTGTCCGCCATAAACAACGGCACGGTCGAGCGACGGGTGCGGTTCATCGCTCCCAGGATCGGTCCGTATTGGCTGACAGAGCAGGCAGACAACGCATATTACCTCATCCCAAAACGCGGCGCAGCCTTCGACAATCGCCCCTGTTCCTACCGGGAGCGGTATTGCGGCCTGTTCCCCGTTCAGTTCCTGAGCACGTTCAGCCCGAAGGACGGTCGTGGTCTCTCGCTTCACACAATGGACAGGACGTCCGTTCGCAAGCGCTACTTGCTCCAGAAGAAAGGCGCCCACTTCACCATGGGTGTAGAGTATCCTGAGTGCCTGCTGAAGCCCGGGGAGAAGACCCAGACGGCGCCCACCATCATCATTGCCACCGACGGGGACTGGCATGAAGGCTTCCAGGTCTATCGCAAGTGGCTCAAGGCCTCGCACAAGCCCCTCTCCCCCCGCAAGCCGTGGTTCCGCGAGGTGTTCAGCTTCCGTCAGCGGTTCCTCCACGCGCACGACCCGATGTACGATTACAGAACCGGGCAATATCGTCTGCTGGAGGCCATCGCCGAGGACACGCAAGAGTTCGGCGGCGTGGACTACCTGCACATTTTCGACTGGGGGAACCGTCCGCCCTACGGGCGCGTGTACGGTCGCACGGGCGACCATTCGCCGTACGACTACCTGAAGGGCGGACGTGAGGCGTTCCGCGAGGCCATCGCCGGCGTCCAGAAGCAGGGAATCCCCACGGGCCTCTACATCGAGGGCTATCTGCTTTCGAAACTCGGCAAGCTCGGCCAAGCCCACGGCAAGGGCTGGCAGATCATCCGGCCCGACGGCAAGGGCCTCTGGTGGGCGGGCGAGCAGGAGATGATGGTGTGCCCCGGCGTCGAGGCGTGGCGCGAGGTCCAGGCCTCCACCTACGAGACGAAAGTGAAGGAACTGGGCGTGGATGGCATGTACATCGACCAGTTCGGCTTCACCAACTCGTGGAAGGACTGCTACTCGAAGCAGCACGGCCACCCCGTGCCCAGCTATCCCGTCGTCACCGAGCGCGACATGACGAAGCTCATCCGCGAGCGGGTCGAAGCCGCGAAGAAGGGCGTGGCCATCTACACCGAGGAGACGCCGGTGGACGTGACGACGCCGTTCCAGGACGGCAGCTTCACCTATGCCATGAACGCCGCGCGGCGGACGCAGACCCTGGTGCCCATCAACATCGCGCGCTTCGCCTTCCCCGCCTTCAAGACCATCGAGATACTCTACTGTGACAAGCCCACGGGAAGCTGGGCCACGGGCGTCCGCTGGGTCTTCTTCAACGGCGAGGCGCTCTGGATCGAAGGCCCGCCCGAGTGGTTCGAGCCTGAGACCCGCGCCGAGATCCGCCGCTGCTACCGCATCTTGCGCAAGCACAAGGACGCCTTCACGAGCCTCCAGCCCGTGCCGCTGGTGCCCACCGAGATGGGCGGCGTGTGGGCCAACGAGTTCACCAGTGAAGTCATCGGCCGGGTGAAGGTCGTTTACACCCTCTACAACGCGCGGCACCGCACGGTGCGGGGCGACGTGCTCCGCGTGCCGCACGAGAAGGGCGCGACCTATCAGGATGAATGGCATCAGAAACCGGCCGCCGTCCGCATCGAGGGCAAGACCGCCCTCCTCTCCACCGCGCTCGGCCCCCACGGCACCGGCTGCCTGGTGGTGATGAAGAGATGATCACCACAGAGACGCAGAGAGCGCAGAGATGGACAGAGGAAGAGAAGTGGAACCGCAGATGAGCGCGGAGGAACGCGGATAAGACTCGCCTTGACAATCTCACCCGATTCCTGTTTTCTCTGTGTGCATTCTCCGTGCTCTCTGTGTCTCTGTGGTGATCCCATTCTGGAGCCCAACCGATGGCCAACGAAACCGTGCTGAAGCGCTACGCGGGCAACCCCATCATCGTCCCCGAGCAGGTGCCGGGGGCCAACAGCATCTTCAACTCCGCCGTCGTCCCCTTCCAGGGCCGCTATGCCGGCGTCTTCCGCGTGGACGAGCAAGACCGCACCATGAGCCTCCACGCCGGCTTCTCCGACGACGGCCTCCACTGGGACATCTCGCCCGACCGCATCCGCCTGGCGTGCGACGACCCCGAGATCGCCACCCACGGCGTGGGCTACGACCCCCGCGTCATCCCCCTCGATGGCACCTACTACGTCTGCTGGTGCAACAACTACCACGGCCCCACCATCGGCCTCGCCCGCACCGACGACTTCCAGACCTTCACCCAACTGGAAAACATGCTCCCGCCCTACAACCGCAACGGCGTGCTCTTCCCCCGCAAGATCGGCGGCAAGTATGCCCTGCTCCATCGCCCCAGCGACCGCGGCCACACCCCCTTCGGCGACATGTTCTACGCCGAGAGCCCCGACCTCATCCACTGGGGCAAGCAGCGCTTCGTCTTCGGCACCGCCGGCGGCTGGCAGAGCACGAAGATCGGCCCCGGCCCCGTGCCCATCGAGACGCCCGAAGGCTGGCTCATCCTCTACCACGGCGTGCTCACGAGCTGCAACGGCTTCGTCTACGCCTTCGGCGCCGCCATCCTCGACCTCGACGAGCCGTGGAAAGTGCTCGCCCGCACCAGCCGCTACCTCCTCGCCCCCACCACCGACTACGAGCGCATCGGCGACGTGCCCAACGTCACCTTCCCCACCGCCTGCCTCGAGAAGGAGGACGGCGAGCTCTGGATCTACTACGGCTGCGCCGACACCTGCGTGGCCCTCGCCACCGCCAACATCGCCGATATCATGGCGTTCACGAAAGAGAACAGCCTGTAACCGGCACTGACGAAGGGAATACCGATGAACCTGCTCACAGCGATGACGGTGGTTGTCCTGATCGTCGGCGGCATGGGCGCCGCGCTGCTGGGCAGCGTGAAGCTGGCGCTGGCGCGGAAGCTGGAGATGGACGAGGCGCGGGTCGGTGGGCTCCTCTCGGTGTTCGGCCTCACCATGATTCCCGTCATCCTGTCGGCCGGCTTCATCACCGACCACCTGGGCAAGCAACCCGTGGTGATCGGCGGCTGCGTGCTCGTGGCGGCAGCGCTGGTCGTGCTCGGGACCGC
>JADHXT010000062.1 GCA_016782825.1 Candidatus Brocadiia bacterium
AGGCTCCAATACATCCTGAAGAGCTGTCGCGGGGCCATTGGGTCGTCCCGTGGCCTCTCACCTCTCTGCTATGGTGGAAGGAGACTGCCAATGCCACTCGTCCCGATGCGTCAGTTGCTCGATCATGCGGCCGAGAACGACTACGGCATCGCCGCGTTCAACGTCAACAACATGGAGCAGATCCAGGCCATCATGATGGCTGCCGAGGAGACCGATAGCCCGGTCATCATCCAGGCCTCGCGCGGCGCGCGGGCGTACACCAACGACGCCTACCTGCGCCACCTCATGCTCGCCGCGGCCGAGCTCTACCCGAAGATCCCCATCGTCATGCACCTCGACCACGGCAACAGCTTCGGCACGTGCATGAGCTCCATGGCCCAGGGCTTCACCTCGGTGATGATGGACGGCTCGCTGGCCGAAGACGGCAAGACGCCGAACGACTACGAGGCCAACGTGGCCGTCACGGCCAAGGTGGTCGAATCGGCCCACGCCATCGGTGTGACCGTCGAGGGCGAGCTCGGTTGCCTGGGCGGCATCGAGGACGGCCACGGCGCCGGCCTCAGCCAGCAAGAGGCCATGGCCCACCTCACCGACCCCGACCAGGCCGGCGAGTTCTGCGAGCGCACCAAGGTCGACGCACTCGCCGTCGCCATCGGCACCAGCCACGGCGCCTACAAGTTCACCCGCAAGCCCACCGGCGACGTGCTGCGCATGGACGTCATCGAGGCCATCCACGCCAAGATGCCCAACACCCACATGGTCATGCACGGCTCGTCGGCCGTCCCGGCCCGGCTGGTCGAGATCATCAACCAGTACGGCGGCGGCATGAAGCAGGCCTACGGCGTGCCGATCGAAGAGGTGCAGCGCGGCATCAAGAGCGGCGTCCGCAAGGTGAACGTGGACACCGACAACCGCCTGGCCATCACCGGCGCCATCCGCAAGATCTTTGCCGAGAATAACGCCGAGTTCGACCCCCGCAAGTACCTCGGCCCCGCCCGCGAGGCGATGAAGGTCGAATGTGCCCATCGCATGGTCGCTTTCGGCCAGGCCGGCCACGCCGGCGAGATCGAGCCCATCACCTGCTCCACGATGGTGGACTTCTACAAGGACTGAGCCACGGCCCTTACGCGACGCTTTGCGACCCTCCCCGACGCCACGACCGTGGGGGAGGGTCGTGTCGTTCTGCGGCGCCGCGAGAGCTTGACACGGCGCGGCGAGCGCACTATAGTGTACAGGAGTTCACGACGGGCCGTGGCCATGGGGACCTGATTGACTCGGGGCAGGAAGCAGCAAAGGAGATCGAGTGTGAGTGCGGACATGAACCGGCGAAGCTTCATGCAGCATGGCGCGGTCGCCGTCGGCGGCCTGGCGGCAGGGATGGCCGGCAACTTCGTTGCGTCGGCAGCGGACGAGGCGGACATCAAGAAGACCCGCAGCTACAACGCGGAGATGGAGTACCGCCGGCTGGGCTCCACCGGCCTCTGGGTATCCGCCGTGTGCTTCGGCGGCCACTGGAAACGCGTCGGCCAGGTGACCGGCCAGCCCATCCCCGGCGTCAGCTTGCCCAAGACGGCAACGGCCATGGCAGCCCTCCGCAAGAACCGCTACGACGTGATGACCCGCTGCATCGAGCGCGGCATCAACTACGTGGACGCCTGCACCGAGGCCGAGGTGTCCGTCTACGGCCCGGCGCTCAAAGGCCGTCGCGACAAGATGTACTTCGGCTTCGCCATGTGGCCGAAGTGTCCTCGCAAAGCGAAATGGTGCAAGGCCGAGGCGCTGCTGGCGACGCTGGAGGAGGGCATGAAGTTGGCGCAGGTGGACTACGTGGACGTGTGGCGTCCCGTGTGCAGCACGCCCGGCAAGCACTCCGAGGCGGACGAGCAGGAGTTCATCAAGGCCTTCGTGAAGGCCAAGGAGCAGGGCAAGGTGCGGTTCGCCGGCGTCTCGTCCCACGGTCGCCTGTGGCTCAAGCGCCTGTGCGAGACCTATCCCGAGCACTTCCAGGCCCTCTGCTTCCCCTACACCGCCAACTCGAAGGAGCTGCCGAAGGACAGCCTCTTCG
This sequence comes from Candidatus Brocadiia bacterium, assembly GCA_016782825.1. Lineage (GTDB taxonomy): Bacteria > Planctomycetota > PUPC01 > DSUN01 > DSUN01 > BS750m-G60. Next base: position 2,066 of record JADHXT010000062.1, read on the forward strand.
ATACCGTGCGGAAGCACGACATCGGCACCTTCGGTATCAAGCCCTTCGGCGGTGGCTCGCTCTTCCGCGGCGCCAAGACCCCCGACGAGATGATGAAGCGCGCGCGCCTGGCCATCCGCTACATCCTCGGCAACCCCGCCATCACCGCGCCCATCCCCGGCCTCGCCTCGCAGGATGAGGTGGACAACATGGCCGAGGCCGTCAAGGAGCGCCGCAAGCTCGACACGGCAGAACAGGCCGAGCTCGATGCCGTCACCCAGGAGATGTGGGCCACCCTGCCGGCGGAGTACGAGTGGCTCAAGGATTGGGAATACGTGTAGCCGCACGCCGCCGTCCGCAGGCGAGAGCGGCCGAACCTGACCGGCCGGCCTCGGGGTCGCTGCAAAGTGCCCCGGCGCCGGCCGGTTGTCATCGTACGGAGGAATGAGGGCGTGGGCGACCAGCCGAAGGCGAAGGGCAGGAAACGTCGTCGCCCCTATCTCATCGGGTTCTTACTGGCCATGGCGCTGGGCCTCGGCGGCTTCCTGGTCCTCGAGGCGGCCATGGGGCCGCTGTCGACGGCCGAGTTCTGCGCGTCGTGCCATGAGATGAACGAGGTAGTCGAGAGCTGGAAGCAGTCCCCGCACCACACGAACGCGAGCGGGGTGAGGGTCACGTGTGTGGCCTGCCATCTGCCGCCTCGGGAGAACTACGTCGCCCACGTGACGGCCAAGGCGTGGACCGGGACAAAGGACGTGTGGCAGCACTATCTCGGCAGCTACGATGCCGACGCGGCGCGCCAGCACGTGCGGCGCACGCTCCCCAGCCAGCGGTGCGTGCGCTGCCACGGCAACCTGCTCGGGCAGCCCAGCTCGGTGCCCGTGGCCATCGTCCACCAGGCTTCCCTCGACCAGCCGGGCAACGCGCACTACCGGTGCGTGGCCTGCCACGACTCCCTCCACGGCCCCAAGAAGGCACCCGCCAGGGAAGCCAAGCCGTACCCCGAGGCCGACAACTCCTACTGCTACGTGTGCCACCTGAACTTCCAGGCCGAGGAGTTTGCCAACGTCCACCTCGCCGCCGGCATCAGTTGCGACCGCTGCCACGGCATATCCGAGGCGCACATGGACGACGAGGAAGGGCTCCACGCCCCCGACATAATGTTCGCCAAGGCGAAGGTCAACGCCTCGTGCATGACCGCCGACTGTCACCCCAAGGAGGGGATGGCCCAGGAGATTGGCCATCGCCCCTTCTTCGCCGAGGCCACCCCACAGCACGCCCACTGCACCGACTGCCACGGCAAGCACAAGGTGGACGTCCGCCACCGCCAGTGGGACAAAGAGACGCGGAAACTCATCTGGACCGACGGCGTGCGCCTCAAGCCCGAAGGCGATGGCATGGGCATGTGAGGAAAAACCGTAACGCGTGACGCGTGATCAGATAGGGTAATTGTGGGCGGGGTCTCCGTGCCCCGCGTCACCAGCCGATAGCTGACAGCTTCCTCTCTCCCCCTTGCACCGCGCGGGGCCGCGGCGTATGATCCCGCGGGGCCACCCGCGTGCAAGGAGCCGCCCATGCTCATCGACGTCCACGCCCACATCGGCCGCATCGGCCACCGCCGCACCGACACCCTCTCCGCCGCCCAACTCGTCGCCAAGATGGACGCCTGGGGCATCGACCGCGCCTGCGTCCTCCCCCTGGCCGACTGCCCCGAGGGATGGTACCTGCACAACACCACGGACGACGTGCTCGCCGCCTGCGCCGCCTTCCCCGACCGCCTCATCCCCTTCTGCCTCGTGGACCCCCGCTTCGGCGACGCCACGCCCCGCACCGACTTCGGCGACCTGCTGGCCGAATACCGCGAGCGCGGCTGCGTGGGCATCGGCGAGTTCATCCCCAACCTGCCGTTCGACGACCCGCTGTGCATGAATCTCTACCGCCAGGCCGGCGAGGCCGGCCTCCCCGTCCTCTTCGACCTGACCGCCACCCTCGACCACGGCTACGGCGTGGTGGACGACCCCGGCCTGTCGCGACTCGAGCGCGCACTGCGGGAGTGTGGCGACACCGCGTTCATCGGCCACGGCCCGGCCTTCTGGTCGGAGATCAGCGCAAGTGTGCCCGAAGCCGAGCGCGGCGGCTATCCGCAGGGACCCGTCGTGGGGGAGGGCGCCGTGCCGCGGCTCATGGGCGCCCACCCAAACCTCTGGGCCGACCTGTCGGCCGGCAGCGGCCACAACGCCATCACCCGCGACCCCGCCTTCGGCCTCGCCTTCCTCCACCGCTTCCAGGACAAGCTGCTCTTTGGCACCGACGTGCTCCGTCACGACCAGGCCGCCGACGACGTGCCCATCGTGGCCACCTTCCAGAGCATCCGCGACGAGGGAGCGCTCGGCGCCGCCGCCTGCGAAAAGATCGCCCACGCCAACGCCGTCCGCCTCTTCGGCCTGGACGCGTGAAATCCCCTTCCTCGCTGAGTGCGGGGAACACGCCACGTGATCACGGGAGCCAGGAGTGGCACGATCCTTGACACGCCCTGTCCCATGGCGTATCCTCTGCCTGGAGTGGAGGGGGTAACCCTGGAGGAAATCACGTGTAGTGTTCCCCGAATGCCAGATGGTCAAGGATGGTGCTGAAACCCTCGAAGGAATGCAGAGCCAATGATCGGATCGTACGCGATTCCGGTAAGGCCGCCGACAACGGCGGCCCCACCGGAGCGGTTCATCCGTGGCGTTGCGTACAGAGAGGAACGCATTGTATGAGCAAATCCATAGCCATGCTTGCACTCGCGATTGCCTTTCTATCCTCAGGATGTTCTAGCGCCAGAGATCCTGTGACCGTGGATATACCTACGGTGCCCTTCTCTCAAGACATCGTCCTCGAACCAGGCGATGCCCACACGTTCATCCTGCCAAACGGCAAGTCAGTGGCCGTGTGGTGCAAGAGGAACACAGGGATCGTGGCAGCAATTGCGCAGAGCGACATTGGGTTTGAGTACGGCGAGAAGCCATTCAAGCAGCTGAAAAGCGAGAAGATTCAGCTGCCGGACGGCGGCACCACAGCCGGCGAGTATCTTTCGTACATACGCTCGGGAGGGGTCTATGACGGCGGTTTTGGCAACCCATCCGAGTATATTCTGTACGTCAAGCAGTATCGGATCAGCCTGAAGGAAACAGAAATCGGCGACCGTGGCCTCCGAATGACAGTTTCTGTTCGGCTAGCCACTGTGAAGGAACAAGTGAGTGCCAAGGACGAAGTGGATTTCTATATCAAACGCCTCCAGTCGCCTGACCCCGACACTCAGTTGGATGCCATGGAGGAACTCCGAATGCTGCTGATGCTCGGCAGCATGTATGCTAAGCCCCGATGGAAAGAGATCATTGAAGCAATACGCCCGCTTTCGGCTAGCGCCAACGAAGAGGTCAAGTCCAAAGCTGTGGAGGGGCTTCTAGTCTTGGGTGACGAGAAGTCAATAATGGATGTGATTCTGCCCGAGCCGAAGGGCAAGTGGCGAACGCCGGAAGGCGCGTCCTCCCTTGCCACCTATAGCAAGCACTTCGGGAAGGACAGAATATACGAGAAAGTCCTTCCTTTCCTGGAATCAAAGGATGCCGAGCTGTTCCGGTTTGGTATGGCTTTCTTCTCACAGGTAGAGCATCAGCCTGCGAAACCGTACATGAAGAAAGCCCTCCAGAGCGAACAGGCGGACGTCAGGTTGCGCGCGTTCCAGGCGCTCCTCGATCTCCGCGGAGACCAACGGAAGATGGCTCGTCTCGTCAACAGCATGCTTGATGATAAAAGCAGAGAAGTACTGAGAGAGGCATTGCGCGAAGCTGGTCGATACAACGAGCTGATCCCGCCTGGCCAGATATGCAAACATCTGAAGCATGAGGATGAAGAGATCCGACACATGGCGGCTTACGCTCTCGACTGCTGCAGGAATCCTCAGGTGATAGAGCCCCTTCTGGACGCAACGAGAGACGAGAAGGCAACGGTCAGAGAACAGGCGGCCGTGTCACTAGGACGGATTGGTGCTCCAGCCGCCTATGCTCGGCTGGTGGAGTTATTGAAGGATCCGGATGCAGACGTACGAGAATCGGCGATAAACGGTCTGCGTTGGTTCGGAGATCCAAAGGCGATTCCCGAGATTGAGGGACTGAAAGGGAACGACCCTGACGAGAGTGTGAGGAAGATGGCGAGACGTACGATCCGGGAGCTTTCCCAACGCTGATGCGCGAGAGAAACGCCCAGTAATTGCATGCACGCGGACGGGATACACTGCGCCGCTTCGCTATGCAGTGTCCCCGCAGGTGATGCAGCCGTTCGACTGCGGGAAGGATGACATGGCAGCTGAACTGAGACGCAGGATGGGGACATCCCGCCCACACAGAAGGAGTGAGAGGGACAAGTGACGAGTGAAAGGGGAAGAAACCGCGTCGCCTTCCCAGCAGTCGCGTGTGGCATCGCGTTCGGAGGCCAGCGTTCACGCTGTCTCCTCTGACCCTGGCACCCGACACCTGACACCTGGAACCGCTTCTCCCTGTGGGCGGCGTGTCCCCACGCCGCGTCTTCTCTCTGGCGCTCCCCTGCTCTCTCCGCTGCCTCTGCGTGAGATCCGCTTCTTCTCTGGTGGTTTGCTTCCGTGCCGGGGCACGGGTATAATCGGTTGATGCTGTGCATCGAACACCTCACCAAGCGATTTGGGCCGAAGACGGCCGTGGACGATCTGAGCATCGAGATCGCCGCGGGCGAGCTGTACGCGTTCCTGGGCCACAACGGCGCGGGCAAGACCACCACGATCAAGTGTGTGGCCGGCCTGCTGCGGCCCTCGGGCGGGCGGGTGCGGGTGGACGGCCACGACGTGAGCACGGAGCCGCTGGCGGCCAAGGCCGTGCTGAGCTATGTGCCCGACCAGCCCTACCTGTATGAGAAGCTGTCGGGGCGGGAGTTTCTGGGCTTCGTGGGGCGTCTGTATGGGATGACGCCGGCGGCGTGCGAGGACGGGATCGCCGAGATGCTGCGCCTCTTCGAGGCCGAGGCCTGGGCCGACGACCTGGCGGAGAACTACTCCCACGGCATGCGGCAGCGCATCGTGATCTCCGCCGCGCTGCTGCACGACCCGAAGGTGATCGTCATCGACGAGCCCATGGTGGGCCTCGACCCGCGGAGCGCCCGCACGGTGAAGCAGGTGCTGCGCCAGCGGGTGGAGGACGGCTGCGCGATCCTCATGTCCACCCACACGCTGAGCGTGGCCGAGGAGGTGGCCGACCGCATCGGCATCATCGAGAACGGGCGGCTGCTGGTGGAGGGCACCTATGCCGAGCTTCGGCGCACGGTGCCGTCGTCGGAGCGGCTGGAGGACTTGTTTATCGAACTCACCAACGGCGCGGCGTCCCCTGCGGCGGCGCCGTCTGCCCCTGAATCCTGAGGCCGCGCCTTGGCCACCGCACACACCGACACCCTCGACCGCGCCGAGCAGATGCTCCAGCCGCTGTTTGCCGGCTACCAGGGGCTGGAGTTTGGCGGCGGCGTGATCTTCCGCGGCCCGGCGAGCGACTACTGCCTCGAGCACCGCGGCGAGGTGGAGACTGGCCTGCGCCGCCTGCCGGGCGCCCACGCCTTCGAGACGCTCGATGGCCACGTGTTCCTCACCTACACGATTCCCGCGCCGCACGTGAAGCCGGTGAACCGCAAGCTGCACGCGGCGCTGCTGCTGGCCACGGTGCTCACCACGCTGGTGGCGGGGGCCAACTGGCGGTTCGACCAGTTTCTGGCGCAGGTGGTGGCCAGCGTGGGCGGGGCCGAGGGGAGCGTGCCGATCGGGCAGCTTCTGGGCGAGCTGGTGCAGCAGGGCGGCCTGTTTGCGATGGCGCTGCTGCTCATCCTCGGGTCGCACGAGTGTGGCCACTACGTCATGGCCCGCCGCTACGGGATGCTCGTCACGCCGCCGTTCTTCCTGCCCGCGCCGATCCCGCCCGTGGGCACCTTCGGCGCGCTGATCAAGATACGCAGTCCCATGATGCACCGCCGGGCGCTGCTGGACATCGGGCTGGCCGGCCCTGTCGCCGGCGTGATCGTGGCGCTGCCGATCCTCATCTACGGCCTGTCGCAGAGCACGTTTGTGCTCGAGGAATACGTGCAGCGCAGCGTGGGCGTGGAGTTCGGTCACTCGTTGCTCACGTGGGGCCTCGCGAAGGTTTTCATGGGTACGCCCGAGCCGGGCTACACGCTCAACTGGCTGGCGCACCCGCTCGCGTGGGCCGGCTGGCTCGGCCTGCTGGTGACGATGCTCAACCTGATTCCCGTGGGCCAGCTCGACGGCGGCCACGTGGCCTACGCGCTGGTGGGGCGCCGGCAGCGGCTCGTGGCGTGGTTTTTCCTCGGCGTGTTGCTGGCGCTGGCGCGCACCCAGTGGCCGGGCTGGGCCGTGTGGGTGGTGGTGATGAGCCTGCTCATGCGGCCCGCGCATCCGCCGGTGGTGCTCGACGACGTGCCGCTCGACCGCAAGCGGCAGATCATCGGCTGGGGAGCCATGGTGTTCTTCCTGTTGGTGTTCATGCCCGCGCCCGTGGTGGGGCTGATGTAGGGGTGAGAGTGAAAGTGAGAGTGAAAGGGGAAGACAGAGAGAGAGCATAGCCGCACGTGCCTGCGGGTTTCCCCTCTTCACTTTCACTTTCCCCTTCCTTGGAGATCATCCGATGGAACGCGTGAACGCGGCCGAGCTGGAGTACCGCAACGGCGACAGTGGCCCGAAGTATCTGTGCCGCGGGCCGAAGATCGACTGGGGCGTGCTGCGCTTCCTCCCCGGCCAGGAGCTGGGCACCCACTACCACGAGACGGTGGAGGAGACCTTCTACTTCACCAGCGGCACGCCGAAGATGATCGTGAACGGCGAGGAGTTCCGCGTGCGGGTGGGCGACGCTTTCCGCATGGAGCCGGGCGACGTGCACAACATCATCAACGACACCGACGGCCCCACCGACGCCGTCTTCATCAAGAGCGCCTATTTGCCGAAGGATAAGGTGGACTCGTGACGCGAGCGTCCGCCTGAGCTTCGGGTCTGAGGTCTCCCTCCATGCCTTCCACCCTGGTGTTCATCGATCTCGAGACGACCGGCCTCGATCCGCAGGCCGACGCGATCATCGAGTACGCCGCCGTGCGGGTGCGCGACGGGCAGGTGGTGGAGGAGTTTTCGCGCCTGGCCAATCCCGGCCGCGACCTGCCGCTGGTCATCACCCGCCTGACCGGCATCACCGACAAAGACCTGCGCCGCGAGCCGCCGAGCCACATGGTGCTCAGCGAGTTCGTGCAGTTCGTGGCCGGCGACGTGGTGGTGGCGCACAACGCGGAGTTTGAGAGCGGCTTCCTGACGGCCAAGAGCGACGGCTACTTCCAAAACGAGTTCCTCGACACCCTCGAGCTGGCCCGCATCCTCTACCCCGCGTTCGACCATCACGACCTCGACACGCTGGTGCGGCGGCTGGAGCTGCCCGTGGGCGAGCGCCACCGCGCGCTCGGCGACGCCAGGGTGCTGGTGGCGCTGTGGGCGCGGCTGCACGAGCGGCTGGACGAGCTGCCCTTCGAGGTGGTGGCCATGCTCAGCATCGTGTCGGGGCGCACGCTGTGGCCCGCGCGGCACGTGTTTCTCGAGGCCGAGGCCGCGCGGCTCACGAGCGCGCTCGACGTGGCCGCACCCGAGTTCCATAAGCTACTCCGCGACCACGGCGAGCTGCTCGATAAGGCCCGCGCCGCCCGCCGCGAAAACTCGCCCGCCATGGCCGAAGAGCGGCCGCCGCCTTCGCGGCTCAACGTGGACGAGCTGACCGCGCTCTTCGACGCCGACGGCGCCCTCGGCTGCCAGTTCCCCCGCTACGAGGTGCGCCCGCAGCAGGTGCGCATGGTCGAGCTGGTGGCCCAGGCCTTCAACGACGGCCAGCACCTGCTCGTGGAGGCCGGCACCGGCGTCGGCAAGTCCATGGCCTACCTCGTGCCCGCCATCCACTGGGCCGTGACCAACCACGACAAGATCGTCGTCTCCACCAAAACCAAGAATCTCCAGGAACAGCTCTTTTTCAAAGACCTGCCGCTGCTCACCGAGATGCTGGGGCTCGACTTCCAGGCGGCGATGATCAAAGGCCGCCGCAACTATCTGTGCGTCCGCAAGCTGCTCTACCTGCTCGACGAGGGCGAGACCGAGCTCACCGAGGAGGAGTGCATCGCGCTCCTGCCCGTCATCGTGTGGGCCGCGGCCACCGACACAGGCGACGTGGCCGAGTGCACCGGCTTCGTCGCCTTCCGCGAGCGCGAGCTGTGGGCCAAGCTCTGCTCCGCCAGCGAAGAGTGCGCCGGCCCCGCGTGCAAGCGGCGGCGCCACTGCTTCCTCGGCCGCGCCCGCGCGCTCTCGCTGTTGGCCGACGTCATCGTGGCCAACCACGCCGTCGTCTTCGCCGAACTCGGCATCGCCGACAGCGCCGTGCTCCCCGAACACGCCCACGTGGTGTTCGACGAAGCCCACAACCTCGAGGACGTGGCCACCGACTACCTCGGCTGCGCCATCGACCGCTGGGCCGTCCGACGCCTCACCCGCCGACTCCTCCGCCGCGACCGCGGCGGACGCGAGCGCGGCCTCCTGCCCAGCATCCGATTCCGCATGAAGCGAGGCCGCGAGGAACACCTGACCGCCAGCGAGCTCGACCTCGACCACTTCATCCAGGCCGTCACCCCCGAAGTGGCCGAAGTCGACTCCGCCCTCGACCGCTTCCTCGACGCCATCGACCGCCTCTTCAGCCACGCCACCCACGGCTCCGAAAGCCTCCGCTACCACGCCACCACACGCGACCCCCAGCCCTGGCTGCTCATCGACGCCGAAAAGAAATCCCTCATCGCCGCCGTCGGACAGCTCCGAGCCCACCTCGAAACCATCGCCGAGCGACTCGACGACCTCGCCGAACGCGACTTCCCCTACCGCGCCGAATCCATCTACGACCTCCACGGCGTCCGCGACTCCTTCCAGGAAGTGGAGGACAACGCCGACTTCCTCGTCGAGGCGGACGACGAAGGCTTCGTCTACTGGTGCGAGCGCTACTTCACCCGCGGCCGTCCCGCCTGCCGCATCGCCGCCGCACCCATCCGCATCGGCCCCCGCATGCGCTCCCTCCTCTACGACGCCCTCGACACCATCATCTTCACCTCCGCCACGCTCTCCGTCGCCAGGAAGTTCGACTTCCTCAAAGACCGCATCGGCCTCGACGAATACGCCCCCGACCGCCTTTTCGCCGAAGACGTCGGCTCGCCCTTCGACTACGACCGCCAGATGCTCGTCTGCGTGCCCAACTTCCTCCCCGAGCCCGACCGCGAGGGCAGCGGCGCCTTCGCCGCCGAGGTCGGCTCCCTGCTCACCGACCTGTTCCGCGCCACCCAAGGCCGCGCCCTCGGCCTCTTCACCTCCTACGCCATGCTCAACGAGGTGTATCCCCAGCTCAAGGCCGCCCTCGAGGCCGAGCAGATTCTCGTCCTCGGCCAGGGCTTCGACGGCGAGCGGCGCAGCATCACCCGCACCTTCCAGCGCGACACCCACTCCGTGCTCCTCGGCACCGACAGCTTTTGGGAAGGCGTCGACGTTCCCGGCGAAGCGCTCAGTTGCGTCGCCCTCGTCAAGCTCCCCTTCGCCGTCCACACGGCGCCCGTCGTCCAGGCCCGTTGCGAGGAAGTGGAAAGCCGCGGCAAGAGCGCCTTCATGCACTACACCCTCCCCAGCGCCGCCATCCGCTTCAAGCAGGGTGCCGGCCGCCTCATCCGCACCAAGGACGACGCCGGCGTCCTCATCGTCCTCGACCGCCGCGTCCTCACCCGCCGCTACGGCGCCCAGTTCCTCCGCTCCCTGCCCACCGGCTACCGCATCGCCACCAACCGCCGCCACCTGTGCGACATGGTGCGCGCCTTCCTCGCCGCCCATCAGGCCGGCCGTGACGCGTGACTCGTGACTCGTGACCCGGCGCCCTCCTCCGCCATTGGCGCCGGTCGCCGCGGGCTCCTCCCCATACTCCTCGGGATACTTCACCGGCCCGCCGCCCTCGCGCCGCCACACCGCGAAGTGCCGCCGCATATGGCACGCGTGGCACAGTGCCACCACGCGGAAGGGATCGCTGTAGTCCGGATGATGCAGCTCCACGCTGCTGCTCCCACAGTCCTCGCACCGGTCGGCCACATCGAGCAGCCCCAGCTTGTGCAGCGCCCACGATGCCTGGCGCGTGAGATCCCGGCGCGGATATCGGCGGCGCAGGCGTCGCATGCGCTCGCGCTCCTCCTCGCGATGTGTCTCGCGCCAGCGCCGGTGCGCCGCGCGGCCCTTCGCCGCTTCTTCGGGACGCTGCCGCCGCGCGCGGAGTCGCTGCCGGTTCTTCGCCCGACACGCCTCGGCGTTGGCGTGATAGGAGGCCAGCGACCACGCGCGGTGCTTCTCGGGGTTCTCCCAGTAGGCCTGCCGTTGCTTCGCGCGAGCGCACGCCTTGCAGGCGGCCTTGCGCCTGCCGTTGCGGTAGTCGAGGTGGAACTCCATCAGGTGCTTCTCCTCGCCGCACTGCTTGCACGTCTTCTCCAGCGGATGATTCGGATCGCAGGGCCAATACTCCGCCCGAGGCTCGGGAATGCCCAGCCACTGCCGCACCTGCCGCCCGCTCCACCGCGGCCACGTCCGATCGATTCGCTCGCCCATTGTTGCGCTCCCATCGCTGGTTTGTCGCTTGCTCGTTCGCCACACACTATCCCCCTACTTAATGGGGCCAGGTGCTCGCATGCCGAACACCCGCCGGAGCACCTCCGGCACCCTCACGCCACATGTGCATAGTTGCCCAATACTTGTGGCGATGAAAAAAAGTGGCCAAAATCGCTCCCAGGTGCTCCATGCACGCTCGGTACACGCTCGAGAGGGCGGTCTCACTCAGAGAGAGGACTTGCCCTCCACTCGTCCCCCTGCT
>JADHXT010000063.1 GCA_016782825.1 Candidatus Brocadiia bacterium
CTCATCGCCCTCGAGGTGCTGGAGAGCGAAGCGGGCCATGTGGGCGAGCTTGGCGTCGGCGAGCAGCGGCTTGACGGCCGGCACGCACGCGGGCGAGCCGACGCGCCGCAGCATGCGGCACACGAACTGCTTGCACGGCCCCGTGGCGGCAGGATGGGCGAGGACCTTGATGAGCCTGGCCTCGATGGCCTGCCGCGCGGCGGGCGTGGCCGCGTCGCGGATCTGGGCCTCGATGGCGGCCAGGGTGGCACGGCCCTGGCTCCAGTCGTACTTCACCAGGTCGTCGTATTCATCGCCCATGGCTGCGCCGCCGGCCACACACAGAGCCAGCGCCGCCAGGGCCAGGAGTCGGGGAAGGGTCTTGCGCGTTGCGTTCACAACTCTCTCCTCGAGGGAAGCTCGGCAGGGAAGATGCGGGCTCACAGTTGCCACGGCTCGCGGTAGGAGCGGCCGAGGAGCGCGCTGGCTCCGGGGTCGTCGTGGAACTCCTCGGTGTCGGGGTTCCACCGGAGCTTGCGGCCGGTGAGCATGGCGATTTCGCCGAGCAGGCCCACGCTGATCGAGCGGTGCCCGATCTCGGCGGGGCAGATGGTTTCCTTGCGGCTGAGGATGCAGTCCACGAAATTGCGCTTGTGTCCGCCGCTGTTGGTGAGCTTGATTTCGTCGGGGCCGATCTTCTCGTGGAGCAGGCTCTTGGGTTGGGCGTCGATCTGGCCGCGCTTCACGTATACCCAGCCGCGGTCGCCGATCCACTTGGTGCCCTGGGGGTTCACCTGGTTGTGGGTCACGTTGATCCCGACGCCGGTCTTGTAGGTGCAGGTGAAGTTGTACTTCAGCGGCACGTCGTAGAGGCCGTCGGTGGCGTACTCGCCCTTTCCCTCGATGGCGACGGGGCCGGTGCGGTCGTAGCCGAGGCCCCAGTGGGCGATGTCCACGTGGTGGCCACACCAGTCGGTGAGCTGGCCGCCGGAGTAGTCCATGATCCAGCGCCAGGTAAAGTGGGGCCCAAAGCCCTGGTAGGGCCGCCACGGTGCGGGGCCGAGCCACCTGTCCCAGTCGAGGGTCGGGGGCACGGGCTTGGGGTCGGTGTTGCCGCCTCCGCCGCCGGTGGGCAGGCCCACTTCCACGCGGTGCACCTTGCCGATGCGGCCGTTGCGGACGAGTTCGCAGGCGAAGCGGAAGCGGCCGTCGCTGCGCTGCTGGCTGCCGGTCTGCCACACGCGGCCATAGCGTTGCACGGCGTCGCACATGGCGCGGCCTTCGCGGATGCTGCGGGCGAAGGGCTTCTGCCCGTGGATATCGCAGCCGGCCTTGGCCGCGGCGATGGCCGGGATGGCGTGCCAGTGGTCGGGCAGCGCGGTGAAGGCGGCGTTCAGATCGCACTCGGCCAGCATCTGGCGGAAGTCGAGATAGGTCTTGCAGTCCTTGCTGCGGTAGCGGCCGTCCACCATGCCCTTGGCCCGGTCCTGGTGGCGGGTGTCCACGTCGCACACGGCCACCACGCGCACGCGGCTGTCGCCCAGGAAGCCGCCCAGGTCGCCGCGGCCCATGCCGCCCACGCCGATGCCGCCCATCAGAATCTTGTTGCTCGGCGCGTCGGCGCCCAGCACGTGGGCCGGCACGATGGCCGGCGCGACCGCGGCCGCCGCAGCGGCGCCTTGCAGGAAACCGCGACGGGTGATGGCACGGGACTCTCTCACGACCCTGTCTCCTTAAACTAGTGCAGTTGCAGGCTCGATGGCTGCCAGGATGGAACGAGAAGCAGGCATTTTAGCGCTTTGCCGACGGCAAGGCAAAAAAGACACCTGGTCAGGAATCAGGCGGCTCCGGGGTGGCCGATAGGTGGGCGGGGTGTCCCCATCCCGCTTCAATCGGCTCGTCCCTCGCCTTTCTTGGCGCCCGGCGGTGAGGCGACGCGGGCGAGCGCCTGGCGCGCCCGGGCGATCTTCGTGGGGTCCGTCAGGCGCGGGAGGGCCTCCTGAAGCAGGCGGTGGCCTGTGTCGGGGCGGCCGAGCCGGGCGAGGTGGACTGCGGCGGCGGGGTAGAGGGCGTAGCCTGTGTGGGGGTGCTCCGGGTAGGTGTGGGCGAGCCGCACATAAGCATCGGCGGCTGAGTCGTAGCGGTGGGCCTTCAGCAGCGCGTTGGCCACGCTGACCTGCGTCGCCCTGTCGAGCGCTCGGTTCGGGTAGGCGCGCAGCAAGCGTTCGTAGGCGTCGAAGGCCGCCGCGGTGTGCGCGGCCGACAGGTGGTTGCGGATGGCGGTCGCCAGTTCCTGCGCGGACTCCGCCGGCTCGAAGGGGAGCGGCGCGGCGGCCCCTTGGTCAGGAGGAGAAGTCGGCGCGGCCCAGACGCTGTCGTCGAGCGGATCGGGCCTGGCGAAGCGCTCCGCCAGCCGTTTCTCGCGTCGGCCCTCGAGCCACGACACAAAGTCGTACTCATCGCGCTCCACCCAGCCCTTCTTCAGGAGCAGGAGGCCCGCTCCGAAGCCGACGGCGAAGCCCGACAGGTGCGAGACCACCGCCACGTTGCCCGCCGTCCCCATGACAGTATCGAGGACATTGAAGGCCACGTAGAGGCCGATGATCCAGAAGCACGAGCAACGGAACGTACCGGGCCGCACGATGAAGAGGTAGAACACGTTGACGTCATTCACTGGGAAGAAGGCGAGATAGAGCCCCATCATGCCGAAGATGGCGCCCGAAGCGCCGATGCAGGGAGCATCCGAGGCAAGGTGCAAGAGCACGTAGCCCAAGTTCGACGCAAGCTCGCAGCCAAGGTACAGAAGCAGGTAGCGCACGTGGCCCAGCCGGTCGTTCACGTTGTTCCCGAAGACCCACAAGGCCACCATGTTGAAGAACAAGTGCCAGAAGCCCCCGTGGAGGAATCCCGATGTGATGAACTGGTACCACCGGAGCGACGCGGGGCGGAGGCCGTACTGGTATGCCACCCAGTCCACGACCACCGGGTGGCCACGGTAGTAGAAGAAAGTCGTCCCGGCCGACTGCTGGAGGACGAAGCCGCCGACACTGGCCGCCATGAGTGCCCAGTTCATCAGCGGCAGGCGCCGCATCGGGTTGTCGACGCCATAGGGGAAGAAGAACAGCATGCGCGCGCCCTCACAGGTCCCCCCTCACGGAGCGAATGTAGCAGCGAGGCACGCCGCCTGTCAACCGGTCAGGTGCGGATGGGGTCAGCGGCGGGTGACCCATACGGGCGACGACCAAGCCAGCTCGCCGTCCTTCTGGCGGACCCGCACGTAGTAGTAGCTCTTGCCCTCGAGGGGCTTCAGGTCGCGGAACGTGAAGTCGGCCTCGCGGCCCTCGATGGGCTTGGTGTAGATGAACTGGTTGCTGCGGCACAGCTCGATGGCCTCCACGTCGTTGGCGCCGATGGCCCGGGCGTTGACGACGATGGGCTCGGTGGCCTTGACGGCGATCTCCTCGCCCATGAGGTGGCCGTTGACGCGCACGTCGAGGAAGATGCGGGCGGCGGTGGTGCCGTAGCAGCGGCGGGCGCGGAGGGCGTCGAGGATGTCCTCGCGGGTGAGCTCGGGGGCGTAGACGGCGGCCTTGCCCTGCCCTCCCCCGTGGTCGGGGCTGGCGATGACGCCGATGACGATGCCCCTGGCCCAGGCGTCCTGGATGAAGTGGCCCTCGAGGGTGCGGGCGGCCTGGCGCGGGGCGCCCTTGTATTCGTAGCTCTGGCGCGCCTGGAAGATCTCCGCCACGGGCTGGGCCACCTTGTCGTTGAAGTCCCAGTCCACCGGCACGTTGCCGGTGTCGGCGAGCTGGTGGGGGATTTGCACGAAGTTGGCTTTCATCTTGCGCAGCTCATCCCAGATCTGCTGGGGGGTATCGTCGTTCCGGGCGTTGAACCAGCGGGGGAAATAGGGGCTGGCGAAGATGAGGTTGCGGTGGCCGTAGTAGCCCTCGGGATACTTCTTGCTGTAGCGTTCGGTGGTGGAGGTCCATTCCTCGCCGAGGAAAGTGACGAAGCGGCCGGGGTCGTGATTCACGCGGACGATCTTGGCGGTGTGGTGCCAGAGGGCGGGACAGAAGTTATAGCCGTGGTCGGTCATGGCCGAGAAGTCGGCGTGCACGACATCGCGCTCGGAAGCGTAGTTGTCGTCAGGGCTCATGTCGCGCCAGCGGCCGCACTGGGAGAGGCTGGTGTGCTCGTGCAGGTCGCCCCAGAAGAGGCCGAGCTTCTGGCCCTGGTAGGCGATGGTGCGGTGAGGCCCGTCCTCGCCGAGCTGGGTGCGAAGCTTCACCATGTAGTGGGGCTTGGTGGACTCGGACAGGGGGCTGCCCTGTGGCGGCGCGGGGGCGGGGGCGTCGGCGACGGACACGGTGGCGAGGAAGATGTCGCTCTTGGCGGCGAGAGAGGCCTGGACGGTGGGGACGGCCTGCGTCTTGCCGCCCTGGTAGGCCACGAGGATGCGACTGCCCACGCAGGCGATGCCCGCGCGGCCGTCCCATCCGAGCTGCGACGACAGGTGCCGTGCCTCGCCCCACTCCGCTCCGGCGAAGCACTGGAGCACGCTGTCCCAACCCACGCTCTGGCTGCGGGCGCGCCGCGCGGTGACCCACACGCGGCCCTGGGCGTCGAGGGCCATCGAGGGCATCTCGGTGCCTTTGGGCAGGATGGTGTCGCGCAGGCCGGCGGCGGCCTGGAGGCCCGCGGGCGTCCAGCGGGCAAGCCACGTCTCGCGGTTGTTCACGGTGCCCGTGCGGTACATGCGGGTGGACTTCACGAGGCCGACGGTCTTGATCTCCTTCTGCCAGGCGACCCAGAGTCCGCTGGGGCTGGCGAGGAGCCGGGCATGGCGTTCGGCGTTGCCGTCGCGTGTGAGCTGCACGATGGGGCCGAGGGAGCCATCGGGCTTCACGCGGCGACCGAAGAGGCTGTAGGTGCCGTCGGCGAAGGCGTGCCAGGCGGCCCACACCTCGCCGGCGTGTGTGGCGATGGCGGGGCTGTAGCTGCTGATGCCGGGCTGCGAGAGGCGGAGCGGCTCGGGCGCATCGGCGGGGTGGAGGTACACCTGCCGGATGCCGTCGGCGTTGCCTTCCCAGGCGACCCAGGGCTTGCCCTTCACGAGCGTGGCGGCGGGGCGGGCCTCGGTGGCCTTGCCTGCGGTGAAGCGTCGCGGCGCGGAGGGGCCGTCGGCTGCCACGCGGGCCACGTGGATGCTCCAGTCGCCCTCCACCTCGCCTGCGTAGAACATCCAGGCTCCGGCCGCGTCGGCGCAGAGCACGGGGTCGAGCACGTAGCTACCCTTGGGAATGGCCACGGGCCACTGCTGGGCGAGGCGCCAGGTGTCGCCGTCGGGGGCCAGGCGGCCGACGCGCAGTTCGTCCTGTCCATCGCGGTGCGACGTCCATGCCAGCCACGGCGTGCCGGCGCCATCGGTGGCGAGGGCCGGGGCCAGGTTGTAGCCCTTGCTCGCGGTCAGGTTGGCCTGGCGCGGCATGCGGGTTTCCAGCAGGGCCAGGTCGTCCACCCACATCGTGCACGGCGGCGCGCCGTGGGACGAGGGGAGGATCACCTGGAGCCGCCACGGGCCGGCCTGCTGCACGCTGAACTGGCAGGAGTAGGGCTTCCACCGTTTGGTGACGCCCTGCCACGAGCCGAACATCACCCGCTGGCCCTTGTGCTGCGCCCAGAGGACGAGCTTGCCGAGTTTGTCGGAGCGCGCCCAGACGGTGAAGCGGTAAAGAGCGTCGGTGCGGAGGGGCACCTCGCGCTGGAGGAAGTTGGCCTGGCGGTCTTTCGTCACCGAGCCGACGACGCAGCCCTCGCCGCCGCGGGCCTGCGCCTTGTCTTGCACCCACTTCATCTCGCCGCCGACCTGTTTGGACCACTCGCCGATGCCCTTCTCGAAGTCGTCGGCCAGGATCGCGCGGCCGGGCATGGCCACCGCGGGCTTGGGCTTGCGGCGCTGGGGCGCGCCGGCAAGACCTGCCACGGTATGGAGCGTCACCAGGAGGGCCACAAGGACTCGGTACATGGGCGGGTCTCCACAAGTGCGGCAGCCACGGCGGCGTCAGGCGGTCGCGGTCGGCTGCTCGCCGGGGAACTCCAGGCGCTTGGCCATCTCGGCCAGTTGCGTGATCGTCTGCATCACGCATTGCCCGCCCGACCACCACTGGCAGTTCTCGTGACAGCAGGTGACCTCGGGGCGCACCTTGCCGTCGCCGGTTACGGGCACCTGCTGCACGCCCTTCATGAAGGCGGACGCGAGGAAGGGGCACATCTTCCCTTGGGCCATGCTTGCGACCTCCGCCGGCTGCGGGTGCCGGCTAGCGAAGATTGTCCAGAAACATCTTGGCCTTGCGCCCCACGCGCATCACTTTGGCGTCGGCGTCCTCGGCGAGGGCGGCCACGCGCTTGAGCATGGCGCGGTCTTTGCGCTGCCAAGCGAAGGAGCACAGGAAGTCGGCCGCGGCCAGGCGTGCCGCGGGGCTGGCGTCGCCGAGTGCCGCCAGGAGCGCGGCGGCCAGCGGCTCGCCGGCGTCGCGCAAGCCGCGGGCGTAGAGGCGTGCGCCGGTCTTGTCCTTGCGCGAGGCCGTGGCCTTGTGGTCGGTCACGAAGCACTGGATGGCGCCGGCGCGGGCCTCGCCCGCGGTCTTGGCGATGGCCTCGATGAGCGCGGGGACGGCGTCCTTGGGGCTGCGGTCCAGGCGGTCGGCCACGGCGCGGCGGGCGGTGTCGCGCACGGTCTTGTCGGCGTCGCCGAACGCTTTGATGAGCGCGCGGGTGGCGCCGGGGTTGAGGAATCGCTCGAGCACCTGCACGGCCATGAGCCGCACGCCCGGCTCGGGGTCGTCCACCAGCGGCGGCACGGCCTTGAGGCCGGCGGCGCGGCCGATGTAGCCCAGGGCGATGATGGAGGTGGCGCGCACGGTGGCTCGGGGGTCCTTGAGCGCGCGGTGGAGGGCGGGGATGCCTTCGGGGCGGCCCACGCGGCCGAGGGCCAGGGCCGCGGCGCGGCGCACGCGGAAGTCGGTGTCCTCGATGGCCACGGCCAGGTCGGGCAGTGCGTCGAAGGCCTCCAAGTGGCCGAGTGCGGCCACGGCCTTGAGCCGCACGAAGGGCTTGGCGTCGCGGGTGAGCTTGCGGAGGAACGGCAGGGCGCGTTGGTCGCCCACGGCGCCGAGGGCGATGGCGGCCCGCCAGCGCACGTTGTCGTCGCGGTCGTAGAGCTGGAAGATGAGCTCGCCCGACGCCGTCTTGCTCTGGATGAAGGCGAGGAACTCGATGGTGCGGTAGCGCACCTGCTTGGGGATGTTGGGCGTGGCGAGCACCTCGGTGAGGCGGGCGCCGGCGCGGTCGGCCCAGCCCAGGCGGCGGAGCGACCAGCCGCAAATCTCGCGCACCTCGGGCAGCTCGGTGATGATGCCGGCCTCGATGAAGGCTTCGGCGATGGTGTCGGCCATGGTGTCGCGGTGCGACGTGAGGGGGGCCAGCTCCTTGCGGCGGCGCTCCACGAGGCCGCTGAGGGCCTGCGCGGCGATCACCTTGAAGTCCCACGGGAAGTAGGCGTCGTCGGCCCGAAGAATGTCGCACAGGGTCCTGACGGCGCGGGAGTCGCGGTCGCCCACGGCAGCGAGGGAAATGAGCGCGGCGCGGCGGCGACCGTCGGCCTTCTGCTCCTTGCGGGCGCCGGCCAGAGGGCTGCTGGGGCGGAAGCTCCCGTCGGTGAGGGGTGCCAGGAGGTAGTCGGCGAACTTGCCGACAAGCGCCTCGGCGAGGCGCCCCAGGTGGCCTTCGCACAGGCTGCGCAAGGTGAGCTTGCGGCCGGAGGCCATGGTCACGCCCTTGTCATACTGCCACTCGGGCTTGTGCAGGTAGATGCCGTGGAGCGCGTGCTGGAAGGCCACCACGCCGCGCGGATCGCCGATCTCCCCGAGTGCCCACAGCGCGGCCACCCGCAGGTCCATGGGCACGCGGCCCCGCACCGGCAGATCGCCCACCCAGGTGTAGCGCTGGTGCTCGGGCAGCTTGGGCACGGGCACGTGCACCTGCACGGCGTCCTGCGCCAGGGCCAGGTGGATGAGGAGCGGGGTGGCGCGGCTCTCGCGGGTAAGGGCGAGGATGCCTGCGATCTCGATGCGCTGGGCCAGCGGCTTGCCGGCATCGGCCAGGGCGAGGATCTGGCGCCGCAGCTCGGGGTCTTCGAGGTACAGGCGGCCGCGGTCGGGCGGCACCTCGCGTGCGGGGGCCTTCGCGGGCGGCTCCTGGCCGCCGCGCACGCCACCACACAACGCCAACCAGCCGGCCAGCACAACCACAACGGGGCGAGCGAATCGCATGGGCGGGTCTCCCTGTGGAACGGTTGCGCGCCATTATACCGCGCGGGCCAGGGCTGTCAAAAGGGGGCGCGCCGTCCACCGGTGAGTATACCGCGAGCGACGGGCGCTCCTCACGGCGCAGGGCCTTGCTCCGTACCGAGGGAAGTGTGTGGATTCCGGTGGGATGGAGGGGAGCCCGCGGCAGGCTGCCTACCCAGCCTTTGTCAGCGCCTGGATGGCGTCTTCGAGGGCTTGTGTCTCCGCCGCGTGCTCGTCTTCGCTCAGCGAGGCGTCGGCGGCGAGGGCCTGCTGGCGGGCCTTCAACTCGGGAATGGCGGCAGCGTCCCCGATCTGGCCCAAGGCCACGATGGCGGCCAGCCGTGCCGGGTGGCTCTCGCTGCCGAGCACCTGGGTGAGCCCGGGGACGGCCTTGGCATACTTGAACTCGCCGAGCATGCGCGCCGCCAAAGCCACCATGGCCGGATCGCTGTGGCCCAGTTGCCTGACGTAGAGCTCGAGATGCTCGTCGGGGTTGATCAGGGTGTGGCTCTGCCGGCGGCGGCAGTCGTACACTTGGTAGCACACCACCGCGATGGCCAGCGCGATGACCGCGCGCATGATCACACGCCGCACATCGACGCCAGGGCCCGTGCGGCCCCGCGTCTTGCGCTTCCTAGCCTTTCCATTCACCTTCTGCTGACCAGCCGCCATGCGTGTTGCCTCAAGGTGCCACGTTGCGGTGCAAGCTGGGTGTGGATTCTACGCATGCAGCGACCGCGTGTCAAATCCAAGTCGCGGCCCCGTTGACACGCCGCCACGCGGCCGCTAGAATGGCCGCGGAAGATGGAGACCGCTATGTTCACTGGCATCATCGAGGCCATGTGCCCCCTCGCGGCGCTCCAGCGTGGAGCCACGTGGCGGCTGACCGTCGACCTCGGCCCCCTGGCGGACGACGTAAAGCTCGGCGACAGCATCGCCATCAACGGCGTGTGCCTCACCGTGGCCCACCTGAACGGCTCGCGGGCGTCCTTCGATGCCATCGGCGAGACCATGGGCCGCACCGCCCTGGCACGCCTCGCCCAGGACGACCGGGTGAACATCGAGCGCGCCCTCCGCGTGGGCGACCGCCTGGGCGGCCACTTCGTGGCCGGCCACGTGGACGGCGTGGGCACCCTGCGCGCCAAGGAGCAGCGCCCCGACCAGACCGTGGTGCGCGTGGCCATCGAACCCGCCCTCACGCGCTTCATGGCCGCCAAGGGTTCCGTGGCAATCGACGGCATCAGCCTCACCCTCGTGGATGTGGCCCACGACACCTTCTCCGTGGCCATCATCCCCTACACGCTCCGCGAGACCACACTCGGCGTGAAACACGCCGGCGATCCCGTGAACGTGGAGGTGGACCTCCTGGCCCGCTACGTGGCCAAGATGACCGGCCACGGCGACGGCCTGACCGAGGGCTTCCTTCGCGAGCACGGCTTCTGCTGAGGAACCACACGCCCCACCCTACTCCCGTGCAAACACCGCCACCAGCCGCACGCCCAGCTTGCGCACCTCGTAGATCGGCGCGCCCCTCGTCCACAGCCGCCACGCCTCGGTGTGTCCCCGCAGCATGGCCGTCCGTGCGTTGAGCACCACGAAGTCGTAGTGGCCCTTGCCATCGAAGCGGGTGGCGCGCAGGCGCTTGCGCCCGTCCAGGTAGTACCACTCATAGAAGTCGTTCGGCTCGTCCGTCGCCCGCCGCGGGCCGGTGAGCACCACCCGCTCGCCCACGGGATAGAAGGCGATCACCTGCCCGTACTGGGCGCGCTGGTTCAGCCAGCGAAACACCTCGCGGTTCACGGGGTCGTGCCAGTAGCTCACCTCCATCCCGAGCCGCTCCGCGCCCCACAGCCCGCACGTGAGGGCGTTGTAGTAGCTCAGCTCGTGGGGGTGGATGAGCGCCGTGGCGCCCGCCTGACTGCCAAACAGCAGCGCCGCCAACAGCAGGGGCCGGCGCGACCGCGCGCCCTTGCGCTGCGCCACCCACCGCCAGCACCGCTGCCCGCCGATGCCCGCCAGCAACGCCAGGAATGGGAACACGTAGAGAAACAGCCGCACCCCGTCGTACTTCGGCAGCCACGGCGTGGCGAACGCCCCGAGGCCCACCACCACGTTCACCACCAGCAGCGCGAGCATCGGCTGCTGCCGCAGCCGGCGCACCGCGTCGGTGGCTCCCACGATCGTGAGGAACAGGATGCCCACGGGAATCGTCGTCACGGTCATCACCAGCGGGTAGTGCCACGGAGCCGCCTTGTCGGCAAACACCCGGCCGAAGTAGAGCACAGGCAACGGCACCCGCCAGTCGGGGAACAGGTACCCCTTAACGTGCGCCCACGGCGCCAGCCACAGCCACGGCCAGCCCGCGAAGAACACCACCGCCCCGCCACCCAGCGTCCACACCAGCGGCCACAGCGCCCGCTTGCCATACCACCCCACACCCCACACCACCAGCACCACGGGCAGGAACACCGCGTTGATCTTCGTGAGCAGCGCCAGCCCGAGGCACAGGCCGGCCACGATGCCCCACCCGGTGCGGCCGCTCGTCATGGCCCGGGCAAAGGCCGCCACGGCCAGCAGCCACGCGAGCGCCATCGGCACGTCGAGCGCCGCCAGATGCGCGTGGCCAAACACCCGCGGCATGCACAGCAGGCTCAGCGCCGCCATCACGCCCGCCAACCCGCCGAAGTGCCGGCCGCCGAAGTGGAACACCAGCTCCACCAGCAGCGCAAACGCCACTGCCACCGCCAGCCGCGACGGCAGCACCAGCCCCGCCCGGTCGCCCATCACCATCTGCGCGATGCCCATGGCCAGCTTGGCCAGCGGCGGGTGCTCGTGGTTCAGCCGCCAGTGGACGTCGATCGCCTCGCCCGAGAACGACGGCCGCGCCAGCCAGCCCGCGTAGGACCGCCCCGCGATGATCGAGAACGGCTCGTCCCACGCCAGCCCGAGGTCGTCCAGCGTGAGCAGCGACGAGCCCAGCGCCACCACGAAGACGAGGATCGACCCCGTCCGCCACAGCGCCGCTGCTGCTTCTTGTCTGGTCTTCTTCGTCATCCGCCATCGTCCTGATTGCCACGGGTAACACGCCGATTATAGAGGGTGGGGTGCGAAACGTAAAACGCCGCTCGCGCCGCTTGCAGCCCCGCCGCTGCCGCAGTATACTTTCGGCGCGACCGCACATCCCATCCCACCCCAAGGGAGCTGCCATGCGCCAGCACAGCAAGACCACCCGCCGTTCCTTCCTCCAGCAGGCCGCCACAGCCGTCGCCGCGCCCTACGTGCTTACCTCGGGCGCCCTGGGCGCCGCCGGCAAAGCCCCCGCCAGCGAGCAGGTGACCATGGGCTTCATCGGCCTGGGCGGACACGGCATCGGGCGCAACCTCCGCATGTTCCTCCCCAACCGCGACTGCCGCGTGGCCGCGCTGTGCGACGTGGACGAGAGCCACCTCGCCCGCGGGCGCAACACGGCCGAGAGCTACCTGAAGGGCGCCGGCCGACTCGGCGAGCTGGCCGGCGTGCTCGTCACCAAGGACTTCCGCCAGGTGCTCGACCGCCGCGACGTGGACGGCGTGATGATCTCCACCCCCGACCACTGGCACTGTCTCATGTCCGTCCTCGCCGTCCGCGCCGGCAAAGACGTTATCTGCGAGAAGCCCACCTACAACATCCACGAGGGCCGCGTGCTGGCCGACACGGTGAAGCGCTACGGCGCCGTGTTCCAGACCAGCACCGAAGACCGCTCGATCGCCATCTACCACCGCATCGCCGAAGTGGTGCGCAACGGCTGGCTCGGCAAGCTGCGGCGCATCCACGTGTCCCTGCCCAGCTCCCCCAGCAGCCCCGGCGACCCCACGCCCAAGCCCGTGCCCAAAGGCCTCGACTGGGACCTGTGGCTCGGCCCCGCCCCCGTCGCCCCCTACTGCCCCGGCCGAGTCCACTTCATGTTCCGCTACGTGAGCGACACCGGCGCCGGCATCTTCGCCGACTGGGGCGCCCACCTGGTGGACACCGCCCAGTGGGCCAACGACACCGAACGCACCGGCCCCGTCAGCGTGGAAGGCACCGGCAAGCGCCACACCACCGGGCTCTACGACACCTTCCACACCTACGACCTCACCTACCGCTACGCCAGCGGCGTGGTGCTCCACATCACCAGCACCGGCACCGGCATCCGCTGCGAAGGCACCGAGGGCTGGATCGAGAGCAAGAGCTGGTGCCGCCCCCTCACCGCCAGCCGCCCCGGCCTCATCAAAGACCCCATCCCCCCCGATGGCGTGCACCTGTTCACCAACCCCGCCGGCGAACACCGCAACTTCCTCGATTGCGTGAAGACCCGCCGCGACCCCTACTTCCCCGCCGAAGTGGGCCACCGCTGCTGCTCGGTGATGCACGTCGGCAACATCTGCATGGAACTCAAGCGCAAGCTTCGCTGGGACCCCGACAAGGAAACCTTCCCCGACGACCCCCAGGCCAACCGCTTGCTCCACCGCCCCATGCGCGC
Organism: Candidatus Brocadiia bacterium; assembly: GCA_016782825.1. Classification (GTDB taxonomy): domain Bacteria; phylum Planctomycetota; class PUPC01; order DSUN01; family DSUN01; genus BS750m-G60. The sequence goes on from JADHXT010000063.1 coordinate 12,832, forward strand.
CCCCTGGACGCTGTAGCCCGGCCGGCCACCGCCCAGCCCATCCTCGTCCGCGCCCCCACGTGGGTGGTGCAGATGCCTCATGGCACCGTTTCGGCGCGAGTCAGCGACGCCAGACGGCATTCAGCAAAAGCGGATGGGCTGTCAGCTACAGCGGACACGCCCGCACTG
>JADHXT010000064.1 GCA_016782825.1 Candidatus Brocadiia bacterium
GGTGCTCGTCAAGGCGCTCTTCCTCGAGGTGGACGAGTCGGACTACGAGACTTTCGGCGCCGGGTTCGAGATGCTCACCTCCGACAACATCTTCGACACCAACCTCGTGCGTCGCACGGAGTGGTGGCTCAACGAGGGCAACATTCTCAACTTCCCTCGTCATTCGGCAGAAGGCGCCCCCACTGCTACGGCCGAGGGCGGGGACCCGGGGCTGAACCTATCCCTCACCGGCATCATGAGCAACGCGCAGTTCCGCATCACCATGGACCTCCTCCAGCGCCTCAGCAGCACTCGCACCCTCGCCGCGCCGCACGTGATCTGCATGAACAACTGCACCGCGCGCATCGCCATCACCCGCGACCTGGTGTACATCGAGGACTACGAGGTGGACCGCGCCGACATCTCCGGCACCACCTACGGCAACCCCTACAACTATCCCACCACCACCCCGTCCACCGCGACCAACAACGTGCCGCTGTCCAGCGAGCCGGTCATCATCCCCGTCTTCGCCGAGGGCGAGGACACGGGCTTCACCCTCGACGTGTCGCCCAGCGTGGGTAAGGACACGCGATTCGTCACCATCACCCTCAACCCGCGCATCCGCGAACTGGTGGAGATGCGCGAGTTCGAACTCACGTTCCCGGTCACCCGCGTGGCCACGGCCACGGACGACGAGGGCAACCCCGTGACGCCCGTGCCGCAGACGGGCACCGTGGAGAGACCTATCGTTGGTGAGCGCTCCCTAGCCACCAAGCTCACCGTGGCGGACGGCTCGGTGGTGGCTCTCGGCGGCCTCATCAGCGGGCGCCGCGTGGCCATCCGCTCGAAAATCCCCGTGCTGTCGGACATTCCGCTCATCGGCCCGCTCTTCGGGCGCAAGACCTTCGGCGAGCGGAAGATCAACCTCCTGATCTTCGTCCAGTGCGAGATCATCACGCCCACCGGCGCCCGCTACGCCGACGCAGGCAAGGTGGACCAGCACGCGCCGCCCAAGGGCACCCCACGAGTGCAACTGCGCCAGACCGGCGCCGCCCCCACGGTGCAAGCCGCACCGTAGGCCCCCGGCGCGAGGACAGCCATGGCCAAGACTCTGACCGCCATCGGGATCGACATCGGCTCGCACGCCATCAAGGCGGTGATGCTGCGCCGCCGCGGCGGCCGCGTGAGCCTCGCGCGCGCCGGCTCCATCGAGCTCGACGAGCTCGCCTTCCTCGACGACAGCGACCGCAAAGACGAGCGCCTCGGCGAGCTGCTCCGCACCCTCAAGCGCAAGACCCATATCCACGGCCGCACCGCCGTGGCCGGCCTCGCCGGGCGCGACTACTTCGCCAAGTACCTCCACGTGCCCCCCGCGCCGCCCGACAAGCTGCGCAAGCTCATCGAATACGAGGTGAGCGAGGACGGGTCGGACAAGGCCGCGCGGCAGACGTCGGACTTCTGGCTCCTCGACCTGCCCTCGAAGGGCGAGGAGTTCACCATCCTCATCGCCCTGGCGCGCGACGAGGCCCTCAACCGCCGCCTCGACCTGCTCAAGGGTGCCGGCTTCGGCTGCGCCGGCCTCACCCTCAACGGCATCGCCCTGTTCAACACCTACGCCCACGCGCTCGACGAAGACCTCTTCAACGACGAGGTCACCTTGCTGGTGGACATCGGCGCCCGGCACATGGAAGTGGTGTTCCAGCGCAACGGCAAGCTCCTTTTCGTGCGCAACCTCACCCACGGCGGCCTGCGTTTCTCCGAAGCCCTCCAGGAGGAGTTCCGCCTCCCCATCGCGGAAGCCGAAGAGCTCAAGCTCGCCCAGGGCGCCCTGCTGCCGCGCCACTTCGACGTGGCCGCCGAGATCGACACGGGCACCCCCGAAGCACGCATCTCCGCCGCACTGCTCGAGCCCGCCGAATCGATCTACGACACCCTGCAAGCCACGATCAACTACTGCAAGGCGCAAACGCGGATGACCGACCTGAAGGTCGACCGCATCGTGCTCAGCGGCCGCGCCTCGCGCCTGCGCGGGCTGCGCGAGCTGCTCTCCCAGCGGTGCCGCGTGCCCGTGGACCTACTCGAGCCGCTCAGTGGCATCGACACGTCGGCCCTGCCACACCACGACCGCGAGGACGTGGTGGTCAACGCCTCGAGCTACACCGTGGCCATCGGCCTCGCCCTGCGCGACCTCGAGGAGGGCAGGGCACACCCCATCACGCTGCTGCCGGCCGACGTGAAGCGCCGCCGCGAGTTCCTCGCCCGCGACGCCTATCTCTACGCCGGCGCCGCCGTGTTCTTCCTCGCCTTCGGCGCCATCCTCTACAGCTCCAACTACGCCGCCGCCAAGGAACAGCAGCGCGCCGCCATCATGAAACGCAGCGTGGACCGCGCCGACGAGATCGTGGGCGACTTCGAGGGCCACCGGGCACGCAACGCCATCCTTTCCAGGCAGGCCGAGGCCCTCAAGCGGCTCTTCGACACCGGGCGCCGCAGCGCCGACGCCGTGGCCATCCTCAAGAAGCGCGTGCCGCCCCAGCTCCGCATCGACACCATCTCCACCGCCACCCAGACGCCCAAACTCGGGCCGCGGCGGCGCGAGAAGGACGATGCCGAGGTCAAACTGACCACCCACCTGCTCGTCGAAGGCACCGTGGCCGAGAAAGACGGCACCCGCGACATCACCATCGCCCAGGCAATGAACATCGTCAACAAGTTCCTCGACAGCCTGCGCGAAGAAGAGCACCTGTACGTGGACGCCAAGATCACCAAGCACCCCGACCCGCGCGAGCCGGCCGACAAGCGCACCTTCAAGATGGAGGTGTTTTTCGCCGCGCCCTTCTACGGCGGGGGACAGGAACCCCAGCGATGAACCTCTGGGAACACAACAAGCTGTTCGTCATTTTCAGCGGCGCCGTCTTCGTCGTCTACGTCTATCTCTGGCCCTCCATCGGCGGCCGGTGGCTGGCCCCCTGGGACGGCCCCGTCATCGCGCGCCCCGACCGGCAAGCCGCCGCCGAAGCGCAGCGCAGGATCCGCCAGTACGAGGAACGCTTCAGCACGTACTACTACCCCCAGGACGATGCCGTGCCCGTCGGCGATGCCATGGCCGATGCCATCGAGGGCAACAAGGTGCTGCTCGACAACTTCGAGGTCATGCACCGCTGGATGTCCTTCGTGCCCCGCTATCCGTTCCGCATCCCCGACGGCCGCACCGAGAAGAACAAGCGCCAGCGCTACGTGTCGCAGGCCTACACCTTCGCCCGCGACGGCGAGCTGATCTGCGACGAATACGGCCCAGTGCGCGAGCCCCACAGCGGCATCGTGTTCTCCACCTCCACCCGCAACATCAAGCTCGGCGACCCCTACTTCGGCATGCGCGACATGGAGCTGCCTGACAGCATCGCCGACCCCGACCTGTCCATCCTCCAGATCGCCCTCATCCACGAGGTGGGCCAGCTCGCGCTGCGCTGCGGCGTGGACGAGATCACCAGCATCGCCCCCCGCGATCCCTACACGTGGCAGGTGAAGGGCAAGGACGTGGCCAAGGCCTTCCCCCTCGATGCCACCTTCCGCTGCGACCTGCCCACGCTCATGAAGCTCCTCCACTCGCTCGACGGCTCCCACGGCCGCGTGGCCGAGGTACACGACGCCATCGAGGCCCCTGCGGCCGCCGCGCCCAAGGCTCCCGCGCCCGAGGCCGTGCCCGCCGCGGCCCTGCCCGACGACGAACCCGACGACGAGCCTGAGGACCCGGCGGCCACGGCGGGCGGCGAGGCACGCCAGGGCGCGCGGAAGATCACCGCGCGCTTCTTCGGCACGCCCACGCTCTTCGGCCCCAGCGAGGCCCGCGCGGGCCTGCACGAGCGGATCACGCTCTTCCGCCTCGCCGACGACGAATCGCACCAGCTTGTGTTTGTGGCCAACGCCGCGGTCACCCGCGTGGTGCCGCCGGCAGCCGCGCCGGCGGGCGAGAAGGCCAAAGACGGCGCCGCTGCCGCGAAGGGGGCCTCGGTGCTCGTCGAGGCCGAGATCGAGCCCAACTCCACGCTGCGCTTCGCCGCCGACGGCTCGCGCACCCGCGTGGAAGTGCGGCGCGGCGACTATGCGGCCACCCGCTTCCTCCTCGTGCGCTCGCTCAAGGTGAAGGCCGACGAAGGCGAAGTGAAACTGGATGAGGACGGCTTCCCCAAGGAAGTGACACCGCCACACCTGGTGGTGGACCTCTCCGTGGCCGCGCTCCAGTTCCTCGAAATCAAAATGCCCAAGGTGGCGGTGACACGCCGCCTCGTGAAGCGCAAGCGCATCCACCAGGGGTGGTAACCCCAAGGAGGGTTGGCCTGTGGCCTCCGGTCTGAACAAAGAACGCACCCTCTTCCTTGTGGGCACCGCGCTGTTTGTGTGGGTCATGCTCAAGTCGGGCCTCTACTGGCGCCGCGAGCTCGAGAAGCCCGGTGCGCCCAAGGTGCCCGCCGTGGCCACCCAACGCGGCGACCCCGACATCCGCAGCAAGCTCGAGGTGCCGTCGCTGGCCTACTACACCGAGCGTGGCCCCCGCGACCCCTTCTTCCCCGACGCGTCGCACCCGGCCGGCTTCTACGTGCGCTCCACCGTGAGCCACACCTTCTACTCGCCGTCCCGCAGCACCCAGTGCTACGTGCGGAGCCGCTATTCGTTCGACTGCCGCATGACCCCGGTCCCGGCGCGCGAGGTGCGCTTCCTCATCCCCGAGGGCACCACGGTCACCCAGGTGTACAGCAAGGAGATCGACCCGAAGCGCCTCCACGGCTCGCAGGGCCGCGTGTACGTGGTGCCCGTGCGCCCCGCCGCGGAGAAGCGCACCTACTACCGCTGCCTCATCACCCTCACCACGCAGGGCACCCTCGACCTGCCCGGCAAGTGGTCGGCGCCGGTCATCACCTGCACGGGCGCCATGCCCAAAGTGCAGAGCGAGTCGGGGCATCTGGCCCTTGCGGCGCCCGGCAAGCGGGTGGAGCTGGCCCCCGTGAGCGACGACCCGATCCAAACCGGCCTGACGCGCGTGCTCGAAGGCCAGTGGCCCAAGGACCTGGCTCGCAGCTCCACCAAGGCCGTCTATCGCTACGCCAAGCCGCGATACATGCTCACCGTCCAGCTCAGGCACAGCGCCAGCGCCGTGGCCGTCGTTCCGCCCGGCAAGGCCCCCAAGGTGACGCCGGCGCCCAAGATGACGCCGGCGCCCAAGATGACGCCGGCCCCGAAGATGGGGCCGAAGATCGAGCCCAAGAAGCTCGCCATCACCAAGCCCACGGCCGAGTCCGGGCCGCCGTTCAAGGTGATGGTCATCTACCGCAAGGACGCACCCGAGCCACGCCGCCAGGTGGTGCTCCGCCACACCGAGACCGGCGAATACTACCGCAAGTACGAGGGCGAAACCGTGCTCGATGGCATCAAGGTGGCGCGGATCACCGACGATGGCGTCGTGCTGTTCGATTCGTTGCGGAAGAAACGGTTCATCATCCACGGGCGCTTCGAGCAATACGACGACTGATGCCGCGCTCGTGCTTGACAAGCTCCCGAGCCAATGGCACACTAAGAGGAAGCGAGCAGGCCACGCGGCCCTCGCTTGCCGCACACCACACACCTGCGAAAGGAACGCATCATGGCAGCCGACGATCTTCGCGCGAGGGTCGAAGCAGTGATCGACACCATCCGCCCCCTGCTCCAGGCCGATGGTGGTGACGTGGAACTCGTGGAAATTCTCGAAGACAACACCGTGAACGTCCGGCTCAAGGGCGCCTGCGGCGGCTGTCCCATGAGCCGCATCACCCTCAAGCGCGGCATCGAGACCCGCGTCAAGGAGGCCATCCCCGAGATCAAGAGCGTCGAGGCCGTCTGACACCTCGGCGAACGACACCGCGATGGGAGACTTCTCCAGCCCGTGCCGGCTTCCGCTCGCGCGGGCTGCTTCTTTGTGGCAGACGGCGAGGCAGCCATGTGAAGCGCCTTCTCTTCGTGTCGGCATTGCTGTGGGTGACTGTGGGATGCCGGGGGGCGCAGGCCGGCGCCGCGGCCCCGTGCCGCCTCGTGGCCTACAGCCAGGACCACGGCACGCTCCAGCTCGACCGCAGCTTCATCGGCCAGCCGCTGCGCATTGGCTCGCGCCGCTACGCCAAGGGGCTCGGCACCCACGCCAACAGCCGCATCGAGATCGCCCTCGGTCCCGCCTGCCGCGAGCTGCGCGCCCACGTGGGCGCCGACCTCAACGAGCCCACCCGCAAGGCTGGTGGCTCCGTCGTGTTCATCGTCAAGGTGGACGGCCGGGAGTGCTTCCGCTCGCAGGTGCTCGAGCCCGGCATGGAGCCCGTGGCCGTGGCCGTGAAGCTGGACGGGGCGAAGAAGCTCGAGCTCATCGCCGACACGTCGATCAACGGCTACATCGGCGACCATGCAGACTGGGCCGACGCGCGCCTGGTCCTCGCCGATGGCCGCGAAGCCTTTCTCGGCGATGTCTTCCGCCGCCAGGGCCTCCCCGCCAACCGCCGCGCGTCGCACCACACCTCGCTTGCCGAGCCGCCCACCCGCACCCTGGCCCCTGCCGAGGCGCGGCAGATGCTCGAACGCGACTGGCTCTTCCAGGTGGACCACGCGCCCGCCCTGGGGCGCATCCGGCAGGAGATCGAGTGGACTCGTCAGATGGCGGCCCGCCAGTCGAAGCTTGCGGGCGCCCCCGATCTTGCCGCGGAGCTTCGCGAACTTGATGCCCTGGAGCAACGTCTGCGGCCGGCCAGTGAAGAGGAGGTGGACGCGGCGGCCCCCTCGCTGCCGGCGGGTGTGGCCGCGCGATGGCGCTTCGACGAGCCGCTGGACGGGCTGCGCGGTCAGGGCAAGCCGGAGCCTGGGCTCTTCGGTAAGTGCCTCACGCTGAGCGGCGCCGGCTGGGTCGAAACGGAGCCTGCCCTCGCCGCGGTGCCACAGAAACCCTACGCCCTGTGTGCCTGGATCCGCACTACGGCCAGCGTGATGGACGTGGCGGGCAGCGGCGCCGAGGCTGGCAGCCTGTTGCTGGTGGTGAACAAGGGCCCCCTTCGTGGCCACCACTGGACCGCCGCCGGCGCCACCATCGTCGACGGCAAGGCCGTGGTGAACGACGGCCGCTGGCACCACGTAGCCCAGGTGGTGGACGGCAGGAGCCTGGCTCTCTACGTGGACGGCAAGCTCGACGTGGCGGCGCCCCTCAAGGGCACGCTCTGCCCGTCGGCCAGCCGCTTCGTCGTCGGCTCGCGCACGGCCGCCGAAAGCCGCTTCCGCTACCGCGGCAGCCTGGACGACGTGTGCCTCTTCGCCCGCGCGCTCCAGCCGAAGGAACTCCAGGCGATCTACCGGCAGGGCAGCAAAGTCCTCGCCCGCGCCAACCGCCACGACCCCGCCCTCTACCTGGCCGTGCGGCGCCTCAAGCGGCGCATCCTGCTCAAGCACCCCGCGGTGGACTTCTCGCAGGTGGTGTTTGTGGATGTGCCGCACAGCTACCCCCACGAATCGATGCACCGCGTGTTTCCCCACGCGCAGGAGAACTGCGGCCGCCTGCTTCTCCTGGACGGCCTGCATCCCGGCGGTACGCTACGCAAGCTGGCCGGCCCCGAGCCCGGGATGTTCTGGCGTCCCGAGCTCTCCTTCGACGGTCGCACCGTGCTCTTCTGCTACCGCCCCCGGGCCGACAAGACGTTCCACCTCTACGAAGTGGGCGTGGACGGCTCGGGCTTGCGCCAGGTCACCCACGGCTCCTACGACGACCTGGACCCCGTCTACCTCCCCAGCGGCCACATCGCCTTCATGACCAACCGCGGCAACAGCTACGCCCGCTGCGCCGTGGGGCACCCCAGCACCGTCCTCGCCCGCTGCGACCGCAACGGCAAGAACCTCTACATCATCAGCGCCAGCAACGAGCCCGAATACACCCCCGCGCTCCTCCCCGACGGCCGCATCCTCTACACCCGCTGGGAATACACCGACAAGGAACTCATGCGCATCCAGAGCCTGTGGACGGTGAACCCCGACGGCACCAACGTGAGCGCCTTCTGGGGCAACCAGAGCTACTGGCCCGACATGCTGCTCGAAGCGCGCCCCATCCCCGGCAGCCAGCGGGTGATGTTCGCCGGCCACGGCCACCACGACGTGTTCCACGGCTGCATCGGCATCCTCGACCGCAACCTGGGCTTCAACTACCCCGACGGCCTCACCAAGGTGACCGCCGACGTGCGCTGGCCCGAGGTGGGCGACGGCCCGGCCGAACGCCTCGAAAACCCCCGCTACCACGCCGCCGGCCGCTTCACAGGCTACAAGGCCCCCTACCCGCTCAGCGACGACCTCTTCCTCGTCTCCGTTCGTCCGAAGGGCGGCTGGTACTGCCTCTATCTGATGGACATCGATGGCAACCGCGAGCTCATCTATCAGGGCGCCTTCAGCGCTCTCTATGGGCTGCCCGTGCGTCCGCGGCTGGCCCCGCGCTCCGTGCCCGACGTGGTGGCCTGGCCCGGCTCCGAGAGGGGCGGCGGCAAGGTGCAGCCCGGCGTGCTCTTCAGCCCCAACGTGTTCCAGGGCATGCCCGCCGCCGTCCGCGAGAAGGCCCGCCACGTGCGCGTCATCAACCTCGACTACACCACCTTCACCTACGGCCTCAAGACCCAGGGCTACTCCCACTGGCGCGCTACGCCCCACATGCACGCCGGCCCGCCTGTGTCCATCACGTGCAACGACGGCATCAAGCGCATCCTCGGCACGGTGCCCATCGAGGCCGACGGCTCGGTGGCCATCGCAGTGCCGCCGGGCAAGCCGCTCCACTTCCAGCTCGTGGACCAGCACTTCCGCGCCCTGCAGACCATGCGCTCCTTCACCAACGTCATGCCCGGCGAGCAGCGCGGTTGCCTGGGCTGTCACGAAATGCACAGCACCGCCCCGCCCCCGGCCACGGCCCTCGCGCTCGAGAAGCCGCCGGCCAAGCCCACGCCGCCACCGTGGGGGCCCCGCTACAGTCTTGGCTACGAGCGCGACATCCAGCCCATCTTCGACAAGCACTGCGGCAAGTGTCACCAGGGCGACGGTAAGGGGCGGAAGACCCTCGACCTGACCCTCCGCCCGAGCCGCGACGCCGGCATGTTCCCCGAGCCCTATGTCACCCTTACCCTCGGCCGCAAGCGCAGCTTCCCCGGGCAGTTCCCCGCCGGCGAGGGCGGTGTGGCCGGCACCATCATCGCCGAGAACCGCCCCTGGCGGCCGAAGGACTATGCCACACTGCCGCCCATGACCACGCTCTCCTACACCAGCAAGCTCATCGCCCACGCCATGAGCGGCACCCACCACCGCGTGAAGGTCGATCCGCTGAGCCTGCGGAAGCTCGTCGTGTGGGTGGACATCCTGTGTCCCTACCTCGGCGAGGCGGAGATCCGCGCCATCCCTGATCCCGACCCCGCCGACCCGCGCTTCGCCAACTCCAGCTACCCACCCCGCACGCCGGGCGTGCGCCCCTTCGCCGATTCGCCCTATCCGCCGCGGATGAAGAACGCCCCTGTGGTGAACCGCGCCTACTGCCAGGACGACTTTCCCACCCAGGCACACCGCCTGAGGTCCCGCCCCCGCTGACCGTTGTGATGGAAAGGGCCGTGTGATGCACCGAAGCGAACCGTCTCGTCGCCAGTTTCTCCGCCAGGCCGCCGCAACCGCTGGCCTCGCCATCGCCGGGCCGGCCGCCCTGGCCGTCGAGCCCAGGCCCAAGCCGTTCCCCGGCATCTACAAGCTTTCCGTGGCCGGCTACAGCTACCGCAAGCACCTCACGGCCAAGAAAGACGGGATGACGCTGGACGGCTACCTGGAGCTGGCCGCCAAGCTCAAGCTCGACGCCGTCGAGCCCACGAGCTACTACTTCCGCGACACGAGCGAGAAGTATCTCAAGCACATCCGCGACAAGGCCAAGGACCTCGGCCTCGCCATCTCGGGCACCGCCGTGGGCAACAACTTCGCCCTGCCGCCCGGCCCCGCGCGCGACAAGCAGCTTGCCCATGTGAAGACGTGGGTCGACCACGCCGCCGTCCTCGGCGCACCGGTTATCCGCATCTTCGGCACCGGCCGCCTCGGCAAGGGCCAGACCGCCGACGAGGCCTACAAGCTCGTCCTCGCTGCCATCGAGGAATGCTGCACCTACGCCGGCAAGCACGGCGTGGCACTCGCCCTCGAAAACCACGGCGGCGCGCTCACCACCACCGGCAAGGAGCTGCTCCGCTTCGTGGGCGACGTCAAGAGTGCTGCCTTCGGCATCAACCTCGATACAGGCAACTTCCGCTCGCCCGACCCCTACGCCGACATGGCCCTCGTGGCGCCCCACGCGCTCAACGTGCAGGTGAAGGTGGCGCTGCGGGTGAACGGCAAGTCGCAGCCGGCCGACTACGCCCGCATCATCCGCATTCTGCGCGACGCCGGCTACGACAACTACGTGGTACTGGAATACGAGGCGAAGGAGGACCCCCTCACCGCCATCCCGCGCCACATCGAGGCGCTGCGCAAGGCGATCGCCGAGGCGTGCAAGGGGTAGTGCGGAGTTCGGCATGCGGAGCGCGCGAAGAAGCACGGGACGCGTGACGCGCGATCAGAAGCGTTGGGTGGGTGCCGCACTCCAACGTGGGGCGAAGATGGGCGGGCACGGGGACCCGCCCCTACAGCCGGAGCCCGACGGCCCTCACCATCACAGGGCAGGAGTCTTGTAGGGGCAGGTCCCCGTGCCTGCCCTCTGGTGGGCGGCTTCTCCCCGTGGGCAAGGGTCAGCCCGGAGGGAGAGGCGAAGACGAAGACGCGGGATGAGGACACCCCGCCCACACAGACACCCCACCTGCTGCACTGGCGGCGTTCGGGCCTCCTGGCGGCTACACGGAGCCACTGGCGGCCGAAGCGGGTGAGAAACGCGGCTCACGCGTCCTCGGGCTCGGTGCGGATCTCGTCGAGCTTCACGCCGCCGCGCCTGATCTGCACGACGATGAGCAACAGCAGGAACGCGCCGAGGCCGGCCAAGCCGTAATACCTGGCCTTGCTCCAGATGCTGTACACGCTGCCGAAGGTGATAACCCCGGCGGCGACGAGCATGAGCACGTTCCACGTCACGCGGCTCATGCCCTTGGGCATGTGCTCGCCGAGCAGGCTCTTGGAGTTCATCATGCAGAAGAAGGTCCAGTAGGCGATGGGGGCGAGGACCATGCCGAACACGCTGGTGGGCACCACGAGCCACGCGGCGGCCTTGTGCCAGATGAACGGACCCAGGACGCCGAGCACAGGCACCAGGCACGCCAGGCGGTGGGCATTGCCTTCCGGCTTCACGCCGAGCATCTCGCAGATGACGAAGCCGCTGATGAGCATGAGGATGATGATGCTCGAGACAGCCATGCCGACCACGCCGATGCCGAAGACGTACTGCGAGAAGATGTCGCCGGTCAGGGGCTGAAGTGCGGCGGCGAGGTCGAAGTTGCTCCGCTTGATCAGCATGGCTGCGATGCGCCGGTCGCCCTGCGGTAGCGCGGCGCGGGCGGTGGCTTTCTGCTCCGAGGTGAGCTTGCCATAGGCCTCGTCGCCGATGGCGTGCTTTACGCGGGCGTCGGCAATGCCCTTGTACGCGCGGACGAGGCCGTCGCTCGGCGGCTGCAGCTCTCTGAGCGTTGCCTCGTCGACCTGCTGGCCCTCGGGCACGTTCACGATCTGGGTCGTTCCGTCCTTGGCGCGCATCTTGTAGGGTTCGTCGAGGAGGCCGGGATGGTGCTTGACGTGGAACTGGCTGGCGGCGCAGAGCACCACGCAGCCGGTGGCGAGGATGAAGGGCACGAAGAGGCCGGTCGAGAGGTCGAAGATGGCCAGGCCGCGGGCGTTGCGCCGCCAGCCTTTGGCCAGCATGGAGTAGGGCAGCAGGAAGGTCATGTTGATGCCCACGGCCGTCGCGGCCGCGCTGATCATCACGTCGCGCTGCATGTACACGATCTGGCCGGACCAGTAGTCTGCGAACTTGCCCGTCGCGGCCAGGGCGCCGGCGAACGTGGCGGCCGGCTTCGTGAGGATCGAGAGATCGGGAATGAGGCCGCCGCCGATGGCGCCCCAATCCAGCAGGCCGGCGAAGCTGAGCTTGACGACCACGCCGAAGAAGCACAAGATGATGATCCCCACCATGATCTTCAGCAGGCCCTCGAAGATGCGGATGCCCTTACTGCCCTTGTCGTAGAACCAGATGACCACGAGGCATACGAGCAAGATGGCGCCCGCTGCGATGACCTTCCCCACCGTGTCCGGCAGGCCGGACTTCGGGCCGACGAGGCTCGGGAAGAGGTTCTGCTGGAGCGAGGCCGTGCCGAGGCCGAACTGCGGCAGGCACCACACCACATTGGCCATGGCCGTGGCCAGCGCCCAGCCCCAGCCGAGCACGGGATTGATGTGCTCGTTGATGGCCTGGAAGGGACGTTTGCCGGTGGTGAGCGCCACATAGCCAATGGCGCTGAGCATCACGACTCCGAGGATCATGGCCAGCGGCTGGATCCACAGGCCCGCAAAGCCGAGCAGCACGCCCAGAAACAGGCTGCTGCCCAGCGAGCCACCGCCCAGGGTGATGGCGCTCTGGAGCCATCCCGGCCCCGAGAGCCTCAGGTACACCCCCATGCGCGAGAAGAAGGGCTTCTCGTGGATGCCTTGGAGTTCGATGGGCTCGGCGGCCAGGCCCTCGTGCTGTGCGGCGGGCGAAGCG